>NZ_PTFE01000110.1:0-23043 GCF_002936975.1 Bradyrhizobium sp. AC87j1 | reverse complement strand
GTGCAACTGTTCAGGTTGGTAATGGAACGGGCGGGAGACCGAGCCGGCTCACGGCGTCAAGCGCCAAGGACCCAACGGCTTCCCGCCCAACCCCATCCTGACAGACTTCCAAGACACAGGGACCCATAACCACAGGATTGAGCTTGGCGAAGACTCGGAGTTGCCAGCTTGCGCAGCAACTCCTCCCTGGGGTTATGGGTCCCGGATCTGCGCTTCGCTTGTCCGGGACGACGGCGTGCTTGCGGCACGAACTCACCGCGCGCAGACCCTCACCCGAACCTCACGCCGATCCGCTTCTCCTTGCGCCAGACCACGGTGCAGGCGAGATGCTTTCCGTCGGCCTGGACGAACAGGGTGAAATGATCGGGGATGCCAACCGGGCTGGTGACGTCGAGCGCGGCGCCGGTGTCGGACAGGTTGCGGACGGTGCAGTCGATCGCGCCGCCGCCGAACTCGATCGTTCCGGCCTTCAGCACGCGATGTCTCGCCTTGTCGCGCCGTTCGTCCATGGGTAAAATTTACACCCAAAGTTGAACAAAATCCTAAATGCTAGCTCCGCTCGCGGCGAATGTGCACGGGCCGGGCAGGTCTCGCCACAGGCCAAGCGATGCCTTACAGCGCCGGCTGGAACGTTTCCGCCTGCGCCATCTGCCAGGCGTCGCGGAAGCGTGGGTCTTCGGTGCCCTTGAGCAGCTCGCCAGGACGCAGCGCCGGATAGAGCTGCGCAAAGGATCTCACGTCGGTAGTCGAGGTGCGCTGGGTGAAGTGAATCGGGCGCAGCTGCTGCGGATGCTCGAGGCCTGCCGCGGCGATCAGCTCGGTCAGCGAATGCAGCGTCGCGTGGTGATAATTGTGCACGCGGTCGATCTTGAGCGGCACGTAAAGCGCACGCGCGCGCGTCGGGTCCTGCGTCGCCACGCCGGTCGGGCAGCGGTCGGTATGGCAGCTCAGCGACTGGATGCAGCCGAGCGAGAACATGAAGCCGCGCGCCGAATTACAATAGTCGGCGCCGATCGCCATCGCGCGCGCCATGTCGAAGGCGGTGGCGATCTTGCCCGACGCACCGATCTTGATGCGGTCGCGCGCATTGATGCCGATCAGCGCGTTGTGGACGAAATTGACGCCCTCGCGCATCGGCATGCCCAGATGGTCCATGAATTCCAGCGGCGCCGCACCGGTGCCGCCTTCGTTGCCGTCGACGACGATGAAATCAGGATAGATACCTGTCTGAAGCATCGCCTTGCAGATCGCCAGGAATTCCCAGGGATGGCCGATGCACAGCTTGAAGCCGGCCGGCTTGCCGCCCGACAGGCGGCGCATCTCGGCGATGAACTGCATCATGCCGGCCGGGGTGGAGAAGGCGCGATGCGAGGCCGGCGAGATGCAGTCCTCGCCCATCGCGACGCCGCGGATCTTGGAGATCTCCTCCGAGACCTTTGCCGCCGGCAGCACGCCGCCGTGGCCGGGCTTGGCGCCCTGGCTGACCTTGAGCTCGACCATCTTGATCTGGTCGTCACCGGCGACGCGCGCGAACGCTTCGGGATCGAAGCTGCCGTCGAGATGACGGCAGCCGAAATAGCCGGAGCCGATCTCCCAGATGATGTCGCCGCCCATCTCGCGGTGATAGGGGCTGACGCCGCCCTCGCCGGTGTCGTGCGCGAAGCCACCCTTCCTGGCGCCGGCATTGAGCGCGCGCACTGCGTTGGGGCTGAGCGCGCCAAAGCTCATCGCGGAAATGTTGAACACCGAGGCCGAATAGGGCTTCTTGCAGTCGGGGCCGCCGATGCTGATGCGGAATTTCTCCGCGGCATGCGCCTTCGGCGACACCGAGTGGTGCATCCACTCATAGCCCTGGCGGTAGACGTCCTCCTGGGTGCCGAACGGACGCTTGTCGAGCTCCATCTTGGCGCGCTGATAGACCACCGCGCGGGTGTCGCGCGAGAACGGCATGCCGTCCTTCTCGCTCTCGAAGAAATACTGCCGCATCTCCGGGCGGATCTCTTCGAGCAGGAAGCGGATATGCGCCGAGATCGGATAGTTGCGCAGCACCGCGTGGCTCTTCTGCAGGAGATCGCGGACGCCGAGCAGCGTCAGCGCGCCGAAGATCAGGATCGGCACCAGCAGGATGTCGAAGATCTTGCGGTCGGCGATACCGATGCCGATCAGGAGCGCGGTGACGACTGCGCAGATCGTCAGCACGATGAAGCGCGGCGAGAATGGCAGCAGCAGGGTCTCCATGATCCCCTCTTCCGCCAGCGGCAGGCGTTTGTGGGATGAGTGTTGGGAGGAGTCCTGCGTCTTGGTGTCGTCGGCCACGATTCCCATCCTCTCGCCAGCATGAGGCGGTACGATACGCCCTTGCCTGTCATACGGATATGACGCGGCCCTTGTTTCAGGCTAGCGAATTCGGCCGAGATAAATCAATCAGCCCGATGGGCGGGTTTTGCAGTGCAGCAGAATGGGTGGTGGCGGGAAGCGGCGGACGCTGGGCCCTTAATGGCCGCGCGTGGGGTCACACTGGATTCCCCAAGCTCAGCTGTCGTCCCGGGCAAGCGTAAGCGCAGACCCGGGATCCATAACCACAGGATGTCGTGGCGAGAGAAAGCTGTCCACTCCGAATCTTCGCATAACCACGGCCTGTGGCTATGGGTCCCGGATCGGCGCGCGCTTGTGGCGCGCTTGTCCGGGACGACGAGTGAGCGTGAGGCAAAGCCGTCCCACGCTAGCGGGACAACGGCAATCAGCGCTCGACGAATGCCTTCTCGATGACGAAATGGCCGGGCTTGTTGCCGCTTCCTTCGATGAAGTCGCGGCCTTCGAACATCACCTTCAGCTCTTCGAGCATCCCCGGGCTGCCGCACATCATGATGCGGTCGGTGGCGATGTCGAGGGGCGATTGCCCGATATCGTTGAAGATCTGCTCGGAGTTGATGAGGTCGGTGATACGGCCGCGGTTCCTGAACGGCTCGCGGGTCACGGTCGGGTAGTAGATCAGCTTGTCCGCGAGCAGCTCGCCGAACAGCTCGTCTTCGCGCAAGGAAGCAACCAGCTTCTCGCCATAGGCGAGCTCGGAGACCTGACGGCAGCCGTGCACCAGCACGATGGACTCGAACTGGTCGTAGACCTCGGGGTCCTTGATCAGGCTCGCGAACGGCGCGAGGCCCGTTCCGGTCGAGAGCAGCATCAGCCGCTTGCCGGGAAGGAGGTTATCGGTGATCAGCGTGCCGGTCGCCTTGCGGCCGACCAGGATGGTGTCGCCTTCCTTGATCTTCTGCAGACGCGAGGTCAGCGGGCCGTCCTGAACCTTGATCGAGAAGAACTCGAGCTCTTCCTCGTGGTTGGCGCTCGCCATGCTGTAGGCGCGCAGCAGCGGACGGCCGTCGATCTCAAGGCCGATCATCGCGAACTGGCCGTTCTGGAAGCGGAAGCCGGTATCGCGCGTGGCGCGGAAGCTGAACAGCGTGTCAGTCCAGTGCTGGACGGAAAGAACCTTCTCTCGGTAAAACGCGCTCATGATTTTCGATATTCCGAATAATTGCGGTTTTAGGGCAAAAGGGTTGCCCGGCCCTGAAACGGGGCGGACACCATTGCCATGGCGGAGGATTTCGCGTGTGTGATCTACGCCATTGAGACCAATAATCAACCTCGTTCCGGATGCAATTGATGCCGGTCAAACCGGCATTTGCGGCGGAATTGGCCATATTGTTAATGAATCTGCTGCCGGGCGCGCGCCGCGGGCAATTTCTTTTCCCTGCAGCGTTCGAATGCAGCACTTAATTTCCATCGCGCTCGCGAGAATTTCATTAAGAATAGCTCTGACTTTCACCCCGGTTCGGCGCCGTTTCCCGCATTTTTGCGGCTTTTGGCGCCAGGAACGTCTGAAACGCGACAGAAACACATGGCGGCAAGCGACGAGCGAATCTTCGTCCAGGCGATCAGGCGCTATTGCGCGGAGCATGGCATCGCGGTCGATGTCCGCGCCGATGGCTGGCTGATCGCGATGCGCCGGGGTGATGAGCGGCGCTTCGCCTTCGGCTACGACATCGGTCTCAACAGCGCCATCGCCCATCGCCTCGCCAACGACAAATCGGCGACATCAGAGGCGCTGGCGCTGGAGGGCGTGCCGTGCGTTCCGCATCACCTCTTCCTCAACCCAAAGCTGGGCGTGCACGTCGCCGGTACCGATTGGCGCCAGCGGATGCTCGCGCTGCTGGCTCAGAATCCGCAAGGCGTGGTGGTGAAGCCGAACGAGGGGACATCGGGGCGCTCGGTGTTCAAAGTGGCGACGGCGGCCGAACTCGACCACGCGGCCGGCGAGGTTTTTTCGATGAGCGCCGGGCTCGTGATCTCGCCCTATGTCGCGATCGAGGACGAGGTCCGCGTGGTGCTGCTCGATGAGGCGCCCCTCGTCGTCTACAGCAAGCAGCGCGGCACGGATTGGCGACATAATCTCGATGCCGGCGCAAAGCCGGTGTTGCTGGGGGATGGCGAGGTTCGAACGGCCTGCGTGAAGCTGGCAATCGATGCCGCGAGCGCGATCGGTATCGCCTTTGCGTCGATCGACGTGGTCCGTGTCGAGGGCGAATGGAAAGTGCTTGAGATCAATTCCGGCGTGATGATGGAAGCGCTGGGGAAGCTGCATCCGCAACTGGTGCAAGCGGCGTATGACGCGGCGCTGGACCGGGTGTTTGGGGAGGGATAGCAGCCGCGAGCTCGCTGCACCCTCTCCCCTTGTGGGAGAGGGTGGCTCACCGCGTAGCGGTGAGGCGGGTGAGGGGTCTGTCTCCGCGCGTGAAACTCTTGCGTCTGAATTTGCGAAGCTAACCCCTCATCCGGCGCTTCGCGCCACCTTCTCCCACAAGGGGAGAAGGGAAGACAGCGAGCCTGCGGCGCGGCACGAACGCTAATTATTCGCGCTCGCTGAATCGTCCATCGCCTTGAACGCCTCCTCCAGCTGCAGCGAGATCGGCACGTTCAGCCGTTCGCCGGTGGGAAGCCTTGCGGTGAACCATTTGTTGTAGAGCGGGACGAGATCGCGGTTGGAGCCGAGCTTGCGGAAGGCGCGCTCGACCACAGCCGATAGCTGCGGCTCGCCCTTCCTGAACATGATGCCGTAGGGGTCATAGGACAAATAGTCCCCGACCACGCGAAAATATTCCTGCGCCTTGTGGCGCGCGATCAGGCCGTGGAGCAGGATGTCGTCGGTCGCGAATGCATCAGCCTTGCCGTCGTTCACCATCTGAAACGACTGCTCGTGATCCGGCGCGGTCACGATGTTGAGGCCGAGCGAGAGCTTCTTGTCGACGGCGTGTATCGCCTGCTCGTTCGTCGTACCCTTGGTCACCACGATGGTCCTGCCCTTCAGGTCCGCAACACCGGAAATTCCCGCTCCCTTCGGCACCATCAGCTTGGTGCCGGCGACGAATATCAGCGGCGAGAAGGCGACGCGCTTGCCGCGCTCGGCATTGGCGGTGGTCGAGCCGCATTCCAGGTCGATCTTGTTCAGGAGCACGGCATCGATGCGGTCGTCCGAGGTGACCTTGACGTAGTCGATTCTGAGATTGGGATCGTCGACCTCGACGCCGATCTCCTCGACGATGGCCTCGCAGAGCTCGAGGCTATAGCCGATTGGACGGCCCGACTGGTCGAGGAACGAGAACGGCGGCGAGCTCTCGCGATAGCCGAGCCGCACGGTGTGCGCCTTCTTGATGGCCGATAGCGCCGGGCTGAGCCCTTCGCCGCCGGTCTGCGCGGATGTCGAGGTCGCGAACAAGGAGGTCGCGAGCAACGATGCCGCGAGCAACAAGCCGCCTGAGGTCAGAGACCTCGCCAGTGTCTGGCCCATGGTTCGCTCCTATCCATGGCCGGCCATCGCGGGCACTTCGCCCGGTACCATGTCCCCGGGCACGACGTCGCCGGGTCCGAGCTCGTGCTCGGGCCCGAGCTCGCCTTCCCATTTGGCCACGACCGAGGTCGCGAGCGTGTTGCCGATCACGTTGGTGGCGCTGCGACCCATGTCGAGGAAGGTGTCGATGCCCATGATCATCAACAGGCCCGCCTCGGGGATGTTGAACTGCGCCAGCGTCGAGGCGATCACCACGAGCGAGGCGCGCGGCACGCCGGCGACGCCTTTCGAGGTGATCATCAGCGTCGCCAGCATCGCAAGCTGGGTGCCGAGCGGCATGTCGATGTGATAGCTCTGCGCGATGAAGACGGCCGCGAAGGTGCAGTACATCATCGTGCCGTCGAGATTGAAGGAATAGCCGAGCGGCAGCACGAAGCTCGAGATCCGCGACGAGGCGCCGAAGCGGTTGAGCGCCTCGAGCGTCTTCGGATAGGCCGCCTCCGAGCTCGCGGTCGAGAACGCGATCATCAGCGGCTCGCGGACCAGCTTCAAGAGATGGCTGTAGCGCGGCCCGATGACGATGAAGCCGACGATGACCAGGATGGTCCACAGGATCGCCAGCGAGAGATAGAAGCCGCCCATGAACACGACGAGCTTCCACAGCACCAGCAGGCCGTTCTTCGCCACCGTCGCGGTGATCGCGGCCCACACCGCGAGCGGCGCGAACAGCATCACGTAGCTCGTGACCTTGAGCATGATGTGGCCGACGTCGTCGATCATCGCGAGGATCGGCTTCGAACGTTCGGGCATGGAGCCCATCGCCACCGAGAAGAACACCGCGAAGATCACGATCTGCAGGATCTCGTTCTGCGCCATCGCGTCCGCGATCGAGGTCGGGATCAGATGGGTGAGGAATTTCTCGATCGAGAATGCCGACACCGGCAGGCCGGTAGATTGCCCCGCCTGGGGCAGCGTGCCCGGGAAGTTCGCACCGGGCTGCAGCAGGTTCACCATCACAAGGCCGAGCAGCAGCGAGACGAAGGAGGCGCTGATGAACCAGCCCATGGTCTTGGCGAAGATGCGGCCGAGCTTGGAGCCCGAGCCCATATGGGCGATGCCGCCGACCAGGGTCGCGAACACCAGCGGCGCGATGATCATCTTGATCAGGCGCAGGAACATCATGGCGATCAGGTTGATGGAGGACGCCCAGTCGGCGCGCGTGTCGGGCAGGAAATTGTAGATTGCCGACCCCATGATGATGCCGAGCACCATCGCGGCCAGAATGTATTGCGTAAACCTGTTCGACATCGCTTACCCCCACGTACACCGGCGCTTCATGATGTCGCAGTTATCACAACGACGCAACACGCTTTGCGTGTGATCGCGTTTTCAGGATGTTCCCGTTGTGAAATGGAACGCCGCGATCTAGCCTTCATGCAGCGCACAACGCATGCGGCCTGCACGTTTTGTTTGCGGCGGCTGCATCAATAATCGTCAAGACAATCAAAGAGGGAAACGCCATGAGCGGCAACATCAATCATCAGATTCTGCTGGTCGAAAAACCCAGCGGCAAGCTCGGTCCCGAACATTTCAAGATGGTGGAAAGCACAGTGCCGGAGCCGAAGGACGGCGAAGTCCTGCTGCGTGTGCGATACATTTCGCTCGACGCCGCCAACCGCGCCTGGATGCACGGCGCGACCTATCGCTCTGCCGTCGAAGCCAACAGCGTGATGGCTGGCGGCGCCATTGCGGAGGTCGTCAGCTCGAAGGCCGAGGGGCTTGCGGCAGGCGACATCGTGTTCGGTGACACCGGCTGGCAGGAATTTGCTGCGGTGCCGGCAAAGCATCTCACCAAGATGCCGAAGCTCGAGCCGATGACGCATCTGCTCAGCGTGTTCGGCATCGCCGGCCTCACCGCCTATTTCGGCCTGCTCGAGATCGGCAAGCCGAGGGAGGGCGAGACCGTCGTGGTCTCCGCGGCCGCCGGCTCGGTCGGCTCGATCGTCGGGCAGATCGCCAAGATCAGGGGATGCCGCGTGATCGGCATCGCCGGCGGCACTGATAAGTGCAACTGGCTGACCTCCGAGCTCGGCTTCGATGCCGCCGTGGACTACAAGGACGGCGCGGTCTTCAAGGCACTGCGTGCAGCCGCGCCAAAAGGCATCGACGTCTATTTCGACAATGTCGGCGGCGACATCCTGGAAGCCTGCCTGCCGCAGATGAACAATTACGGCCGCATCGCCTGTTGCGGCGCGATCTCGCAATATGACGGCACACCGTCAGCACACGGCCCGCGCGGCGTGCCGGGACTGATCGTGGTGAAGCGGCTGGTCATGCAGGGCTTCATCGTGATGGACTACATGAAGGAGAGCCAGCGCGCGCTCGCCGAACTGCAGGGCTGGGTCAAATCCGGCAAGCTGAAAGTGCAGGAAGACATCATTGACGGGCTCGAGAACACGCCGAGGGCGCTGATCGGATTGCTCGCGGGCGAGAACCGCGGCAAGCGCATGGTCAAGCTCTGACGGCCTGTTGTTTGAAGGCGATCTCCGCGCAAACGCGTTCCGCGTTTGTCGCGAGGGAAAGCCGCTGCTCACTTTGCGCGAGCGCAGCCCTTCGGGTCAGCCGCCCTGATTAGTTCGCAATTGCGCAGGTATTATCTACTTGCGGTAGAGGTCAAAGCGGCCAATGATATCGCACGCGAGGCATTATCCGCGGCGATTGCGATTACATCATATTTTGGGATCGTCGGCACTGCCGACGAGGCAGGGAAGCGTTCAGATGTTCAATACGTTGAAGCATGCATCAACGCGCGCGGCGTTGCTCGCGGCAGCGCTCTTCGCAACTGCAACAGGCGCGTTCGCGCAAGCGCCGACCGAGGCTCAGAAGGGCGCCATCCGGTCCGCATGCCGCTCGGACTTCATGGCCCATTGCGCGAGCGTCACGCCCGGCGGCGTGGAAGCGTATCAATGCCTGGCAAAGAACATGTCCAGCCTGTCGTCGGGATGCCAGACCGCGGTTCGCGCCGTCGAACCGGCGAAAACCGAAGCTGCGCCCGCCGCGCCGAAGAGCGAGACCGCGCCCAAGGCGGAAACGGCGCCAGCCGCACCAAAGGCAGATGCCGCCCCCGCGGCCAAGCCCACTGCCGTACCGGCGCCGAAGGCCGCTGCCGCCAAGCAGCCGAGCAGCGCGCAGGTCACGGCGGTCAAGAGTGCGTGCCGCGCAGATTATCCCAAGGTGTGCGCCAGCGTGCCGCCGGGCGGCGCGGCGGCACTCGAATGCCTGGAAAAGAACAAGGCCAGGGTATCACCGGCCTGCGAGAAGGCCGTGAGCGCTGCAGCAGCGGGGGGCGGCGCGGCAGCAACGGCGGCACCCGCGGGTGCGGCTCCCGCAGCAGCAGCCCCCGCGGCGGGAGCCGCGCCGGCGGCAGCGCCAGCCGTGATCGTGTTGCGCCCCTTGCTGCCGCGCGAAGAGCTGTTCATCCTGAGGTCGGCCTGCAGCGCCGACATCCGCAAGCTCTGCGCCGGCGTCGCGCCCGGAGGCGGCCGCATCATTCAATGCATTTCCAACAGGGCTGCCTCGCTGTCGCCGGCGTGCAAGGACGTGCTCGCCCCATTCGCGGCGAGGTAACACGGCGCAGGCGCCAAAGCCGCAACGACGAACGGCGTGCCATGAATTTCCGCACGCCTGCAACGACAAATCTTTCGCAGATATCAGATTTCGATCACGACAAGACCGGGAGGACAACATGCGTTCATTGCTGCTCGTTGCTTCTGCGCTCCTCGCCTTCGGAGCGACGATGACGTTCGAGGCCACCGACGCGAATGCGGTGGTCTGCGCCCGTGGCGTCTATCGCGCCGGTTGCGCCGGGCCGAACGCCGCCGTCGTGGTCCGGAAGCCGGTTCCAGCCGTGCGCTGCACCAGGGTGCTGGTGAACGGGGTCTACGTAAAGCGCTGCGTCTGACGGTGCGGATGGCCAAGCCGGCGCGGTTTGGCTATGATTCGGACCTGACGGTTTCGGACACGCGTAAAAATTGTGTCCGAAGATGCGCTTTGACGCGCCTGCGCTGGCCGATAATTCCGCTGGCGCGGGACGCCGGAGCACATTAGTCTACCCCTAGATAGTAAGTATACTGTCAATTAGGGAGGCAGACGTTGCGGATCGCCGTGATCGGCGGAGGGCCCGGTGGGCTCTACTTCGCCTATCTCTGGAAGAAGCGTCATCCCGAGGATCAAGTCGACCTGTTCGAACAGAACCCGGCCGACGCGACCTGGGGCTTTGGCGTTGTGTTCTCCGACCAGGCGCTGGAATTCCTGCGTGCCGACGACTCCGAGACGGTCGATGCGATCGCGCCGCACATGGAGAGCTGGCAGAATATCACGCTGAACCTCGGCAGCGACAGCGTCGCCATCGACGGGGTCGGCTTCTCCTCGATCGGGCGGCTCGAGCTGCTGCGGTTCCTGCAGCAGCGCGCGCTGGGCGTTGGCGTCACGCCGCGCTTCGACACCCAGATTCATGCCATCGACCAGCTCAACGGCCATGATTTGATCGTCGCCGCCGACGGCTTGAACTCGCAGGTGCGCCGCGCCTTCGAAGGTGATTTCGGCACCTCGCTGTCCTATTCCTCCAACAAGTTCGTCTGGTACGGCACCTCGAAGCGCTTCGACACGCTGTCGCAGACCTTCGTGAAGACCGATCGCGGCGCCTTCAACGCCCATCACTACCGCTACTCGCCGGCCATGAGCACCTTCCTGGTCGAATGCGACCACGCGACCTGGCAGGCCTATGGCTTCGCCTACAAGGACGTCGAGCAGTCCAAGGGCGTCTGCGAAGAGGTGTTCGCGGACACGCTTGGCGGCCATTGCCTCGTCTCCAACAAATCGGTCTGGCGCAACTTTCCCTGGGTCTGGAACGAGCACTGGTCGTTCAAGAACATGGTGCTGATCGGCGATGCCCTGCATTCGGCGCACTTCTCGATCGGCTCGGGCACGCGGCTTGCGATCGAGGACGCCATTGCGCTGGTCAAGGCGCTGGAATCGGATGCGCATCTTGCGACCGCCCTGCACCGCTATCAGGCCGCGCGCAAGCCGGTGGTGCAGAAGCTCGTCAATGCCGCGCGCACCAGCGCCTTCTGGTACGAGCATTTCGCCCAGCACATGCAGCAGGACCTGATGGACTTTGCCTATAGTTACATCACCCGCTCCGGCCGCATCGACGATGCACGCCTGCGCCATATGTCGCCGGCCTTCATGGCGCGTTACGAGGCTGCCAAGAACGGTGGAGACGAGGCATGAGCAACGAGATCTTCGACCAGGTGCCCGCCGACAGCGAGGGGGCGCGCGAGATCGACTTTGCCGTTCCGGAACTTTATAACGCCAGCCGCGTGCTGTTCGACAACCTCACCAAAGGCCATGGCGACAGGGTCGCGCTCATGGGTCCGGCAGGCACGCGGACCTATGCCGAGCTCTGCGATGAGGTTTGCCGCTGGGGCAACGGTTTTGCATCGCTCGGCCTGAAGCGGGGCGACCGCGTGCTGCTGTTTCTCGACGACACGCCCGCCTACCCGGCCGCGTTCTTCGGCGCGGTGCGGGCCGGCTTCGTGCCGCTCTTGATCAACACGCTGACGCCGCCGGATTTGCTGCAATTCTACCTCGCCGATTCCGGCGCCAGCGTTGCGGTCGCGGATGCCGAATTCGCGCCACGCTTCAATGCCGAGGCCTGCAAGGACACGCTCCTGCGCACGCTGATCGTCGCCAATGGCGAGGCGGGCGATCACACCGCGCCGAGCGCGCTCGCGGCGACAGACTGGCTCAAGCAATTCCCCGCCGAGCTGGCGGAAGCGGAGACGCATCGCAACGAGATGGCGTTCTGGATGTACTCGTCCGGCTCGACCGGCCGGCCCAAGGGCATCGTGCATCTCCAGCACGACATGGCCTATAGCGAGTTCGCCTTTGCGCAGAACGTCTTGAAGCTGACGCCCGACGACATCTGCTTCTCGGTGCCAAAGATCTTCTTCGCCTACGGCTTCGGCAATTCCGTCACCTTCCCGTTCTCGGCGGGCGCGGCAACGCTGCTGCTGCCGGGCCAGCCGAAGCCGGCCACGATCTTCGCGGCGATCGAGCAGTACAACCCGACGGTCTTCTTCGGCCTGCCGACGCTCTATACGTCCCTGACCAAAGCCGAAGGCGCGGACAAGACCAACTTCTCGTCGCTGCGCATGTCGCTTTCGGCTGCGGAGGTGCTGTCAGCGGAGGTCTTCAACGGCTGGAAGACGCTCACGGGCCTGGAGATCGTCGAGGGCCTCGGCTCGACCGAGGTGCTGCATATCTATCTCTCCAACCGGCCCGAGCAGAAGAAGCTCGGTGCCGCGGGCCTACGCGTACCCGGCTACGAGGTCGCGCTGCGCGACAAGGATGGACGCGACGTCGCCGACAACGAGGAAGGCATCTTGTGGGTGCGCGGCGATTCCAACACGCCGCTGTACTGGAACCGGCCAGACAAATCTGCGGAGACCATCCGCGACGGCGGCTGGATCTACACCGGCGACCGCTTCGTGCGCGATGCCGACGGCTTCCACTTCTTCCGCGGCCGCGCCGACGATCTCATCAAGATCTCGGGACAGTGGGTCTACCCGCTCGAGGTCGAGCTGTGCCTCGCCGACCATCCCGATATCCGCGAATGCGCGGTGTTCGCCGCCGAACTGCCGGACCGACGCATGACGCTGAAGGCGGTGGTGGTGATGAACAGCCGCGCAGCCAACCCCGGCGAGACGACGCGGCGGCTGCAGGATTACGTCAAGGGCAAGCTGCTTCCTTACAAATATCCGCGCGAGGTGATCTTCACCGACGAGCTGCCGAAGACCGGCACGGGGAAGATCGATCGGCAGGCGTTGCTGCGGATGTGAGGCGACGGCGTCGCCACACTCACTCTCGCTGTCGTCCCTGCGAACGCAGGGACCCATAACCACAGGGAGTGGTTATAGGGCGAGAAGGGTAACCACGAGTCTTCGCCAAACTTCGCCCCGTGGTTATGGGTCCCGGATCTGCGCTTCGCTTGTCCGGGACGACGACGGAGAATGAGGCGCGAGCATCGCCCCCTTCCCCCTCACCCTGCCTTCCCCAGATGCTCCAGCGCATCCTCGGCCCGCAGCGGCACGCGTGAGGCCTCGTTGTTGAGATCGACGAGCTGCACCAAGAGCCCCATCAGCGTCTTGCGATCGGCGGGCTTGAGCGGCTCCAGCATCCTCGCCTGGGCGCGCTCGACGGCGGGAATGATCTCGCGCAGGATCGCGGCGCCGGATTTGGTCAGATGGAGCAGCTTGATCCGCTTGTCTTCTAGCGCCGGCTTGCGCTCGACATAGTCCTTGGCCTGGAGACGCTCGATCACGCTGCCAAGCGTGGAGCGGTCGAAGGCGATCACTGCCGACAGCCGCGTCGCGTCGATGCCGGGATGGGTGTGGATCGCGATCAGCGCCGCATATTGCACCGGAGTGAGGTCGAATGTCTTGCACTCCTCCATGAAGATCGAGACTGCGATCTGCTGCATGCGCCGGAACAGATAGCCCGGCGCGGCATAGACCGCGTCGATCGTGATCGGCGGAGGCGGCTTACTCGGCATCGGGCTGCTTCTCCGGTGCGGCATTGGCAAACGCGGCGAGCGCCTTTGCGGCCGCCTCTGCCGCGAGCAGACGCGGATAGGCCGACACGTCGACGCCGAAACGGCGGGCATTGGCGAGCTGCGGCACCAGGCAGAGATCGGCGAGCGTCGGCGCATCGCCGAAGCAGAACGGCCCGGGCTCGTCCTTGATCAACGTCTCGCAGGCCGACAGCCCTTCGCGGTTGACCCACGCCGCCCAGTCCTGGACCTTCTCCTCAGGCAGACCGAGCTCGCGCAGCCGCGCCAGCACTTTCAGGTTCTGCACCGGATGGGTGTCGCAGGCGATCGCCAGCGCGAACGCCCTCACCTTGGCGCGGCGCAGCGGATCCTTCGGCAGCAGCGGCGGGTTGGGATGGGTCTCGTCGAGCCATTCGATGATGGCGACCGATTGGGTCAGCACCGCGCCGCCGTCCTCCAGCGCCGGCACCAGGCCTTGCGGGTTGATGGCGAGATAGGCGGGCGCGCATTGCTCGCCCTTGCGCAAATGATGCGGCAGATGCTGGGCTCCAAGGCCCTTGAGGTTCAGCGCGATCCGCACCCGATAGGCGGCGCTGGAGCGGAAATAGCCGTGCAGCTTCATCGGAACCCTCCCGTTTTCTCGTTGCTTGTACGTCGTTCGTCACGTTGACGCTAGCCAGATTGGCAGTATACTGTCAATTTAGAAACGAGCAGGAGGCGCGCCATGGAAGCGGTGACCAAGACGCCGGAACGCGAGGCGTTCTACAAGAAGATCGACGGCGAGAATCTCACCGCGCTTTGGACGGTGATGAGCGACCTGATCACGCCGGAGCCGAAGAGCGCCTGCCGGCCGCACCTCTGGAAATTCGAAATCATCCGCGACTACATGACGGAGGCCGGCAAGCTGATCACCGCCAAGGAAGCCGAGCGGCGCGTGCTGGTGCTGGAGAATCCCGGCCTGCGCGGCCAGTCCAAGATCACGACCTCGCTCTATGCCGGCGTGCAGATGGTGGTGCCCGGCGACGTCGCGCCGGCGCACCGGCATAGCCAGTCGGCGCTGCGTTTCGTGCTCGAAGGCAAGGGTGCGCATACCGCCGTTGACGGCGAGCGCACCGCGATGGAGCCCGGCGACTTCATCATCACGCCGTCGATGACCTGGCACGATCATTCCAACGAGACCGATCAGCCGATGTTCTGGCTGGATGGCCTCGACATTCCGCTGGTGCAGTTCTTCGATTGCTCTTTCGCGGAAGGATCGAAAGAAGACCAGCAGAAGATTACGAGACCGGCCGGCGACAGCTTTGCCCGCTACGGCCACAACCTGCTGCCGGTCGACGTCAAGCGGAGCTCGAAGACCTCGCCGATCTTCAGCTATCCCTATGCCTACACGCGCGAGGCGCTGGAGAAAGCCAGGACGAGCCAGGAGTGGGACGCATGTCACGGACTCAAGCTGAAATTCAGCAACCCCGAGACCGGCGATTTCGCCATGCCGACCATCGGCACCTTCATCCAGCTGCTGCCCAAGGGTTTTAACACCGCGCGCTATCGCGCGACCGATGCGACGGTGTTCTGCCCGATCGAAGGCCGCGGCCGCAGCCGGATCGGCGATGCCGTTTTCGAATGGGGTCCGCGCGATCTGTTCGTGGTGCCGAGCTGGCAATGGATCACGCACGAAGCGGATGAGGATGCCGTGCTGTTCAGCTTCTCGGATCGTCCCGTGCAGCAGAAGCTGGATCTGTTCCGCGAAGATCGCGGGAATGCGTGAGGGTGCGCTGTCGGACAAATACTCAACTGTCGTCCCGGCGAACGCCGGGACCCATAACCACAGGGAGTAGTTTGGCGAAGACTTGCAGTTATCCAGCCGGTACGAAGACCGCCCACACTCGATAGATCACGCGGTATGGGTCCCGGCGTTCGCCGGGACGACGGCGGAGGTTGTGGCGCATCTGCACCCCGCATCATTGCGGACGCGCCTACCGCCAGTGCAGCAGCCTTATCTCCAGCCAGCCGATCACCTTCCCCACCGCCAGCCCGAACACCGACAAAATCACCACGCCCGCGAGCAGCTGATCTGTCTGCATCAGATTGCCGGCCTGGAGCACGAAGGCGCCGATGCCGTATTGGGCGCCGATCATCTCGGCGCTGACGACGAGCAACAGCGCCACTGATGCGGTGATGCGGAAGCCGGCGAGGATCGCAGGCAGCGCACCGGGCCAGACCACCTTGCGCACGATGGTGGCGAAGGGAACGTTGAAACTCTGCGCCATGCGGATGAGGTTGCGCGGTACGGCATCGACGCCGCTATAGACCGAGATCGCCGTGGAGAAGAACACGCCCAGTGCAATGGTCGCGATCTTCGGCTCTTCGCCGATGCCGAGCCAGAGGATCAACAGCGGCAGCAGCGCGATCTTCGGGATCGGGAACAGCGCCGAGATGAAGGTGATGCCGACGCTGCGCGCCAGCCGCGACAGGCCGATGGCAAAGCCGACGGCGACGCCGGCCGCCGTCCCCAGCAGCCAGCCGACGCCGATGCGCAGCAGCGAGGCGGAAAGGTGCTGCCAGAGCGCGCCTGAGATCGCGAGCTGATAGATCGCGCGGACAATTGCAGCGGGCGTCGGCAGAAACAGTGCATTGACGAGGCCGGTGCTGCCCGCCGCCTGCCAGATCGCGATGACGAAAGCGAGCGCGATCCAGCCGCCGAAACGGCTGCTGGCGGGGACAAAACCCGCGCCGCGGAAGCGGACGCGCCGCGTCGCGCTATCCTTCGCAGTGTCAGTCGCCGCGCGATCAAGCATGCTGGACCTCGCGCTCGGCATCGATGGCTTCGTTGCGGATCAACGACCAGATCTGGTTCTGCAACGCCAGCAGTTTTTCGCGCGCCGCCGCGTCGCCGCGTTCGGTGCGCGTCATAGGCACGGTCACGACCTCGCGGATGCGGCCGGGCCGCCGCGACAGCACCACGATGCGGTCGGCGAGCCGGGCGGCCTCTTCGAGATTATGGGTGACATAGACCGCGCCCATGCCGCCATCGGCGAGCAGGCGGACGAAATCCTCCATCAGGAGTTCGCGGGTCTGCGAATCCAGTGCCGACAGCGGCTCGTCCATCAGCAGGATCGCAGGCTTCACCGCCAGCGCGCGCGAAATGCCGACACGCTGGCGCATGCCGCCGGAGAGCTGCTTTGGGTAGGTTGTGCGGAAGTCGGTCAGGCCCGTGCGGCGCAAGGCGTCGTCGACCAGCGCGCGGCGCTGCGGGGCCGAGAGCTGGGTGTGCAGCAAAGGGAATTCGACATTGTCCTCCACGCTCGCCCACGGCAGCAGCGCAAAATCCTGGAACACGAAGGTGAGCGGATTGAGGCTGTCCGCCGGCGGCGCGCCGCGCAGCTCGGGCGCGCCGGAGGTCGGCTGCAACAGCCCGCCGAGGATGGACAGCAGCGTGCTCTTGCCGCAGCCGGAGGGCCCGACGATCGCCACCACCTCGCCGGCGCTGACCGTGAAGGAGATGTCGTCGAGCACGGCGAGGTCGCCGAAGCGATGGGAGATGTGGTTGGCGATCAGGTCCATTCTGTCTCGTGTATCCTGTTCTCCGTCGTTCCGGGATGATCCGAAGGATCAGACCGGGAACCTCGAGATTCCGGGTTCTCGCTTCGCGAGCCCCGGAATGACGGAAACATCAATCCGCCTTCACATAATCCTTGGCGATGATCGCATTCGCGTCAAAGCCCTTGTCGGCGAAGCCCTGCTCCTGCAGCCATTTGATCTGGTTGTCGACGTTCTTCACGTCCAACTTGCCGTCGGGATCGATATAGGCGCAATTGCCGACCACCTGCTCGACCGGGAGATTGGTGTACTTTGCGATGATCTCCAGCAGTGGCTTGGTCTTGTCGTTGATCGGGGCGACGCCGTCCTTCATCGCGGCGAGGATGACGTCGTGATATTCGCGGTCGGCCTTGGCCAAGGCGCCGAGCAACTTCGTGACCAGCGCCTTGTTGGTCAGCGTCTTCGGCGAAGCGAACACCGCACCCAACTGCCAGGGCGTCTCGTCGCCGACCCAGCCTAAGAATTTCGCGCCGCCTTCGTCCGTGAGCTTTCGCGCGGTCGAGATCGGCAGCAGCGCCGCATCGACGGTCTCGCCCTTGAGCGCGGCGGCGGCGTTCGACAGCGATTGCAGCGGCACGATCTTCACCTCAGAGAGCTTGAAGCCGTATTTGTCGGCGAGCAGGCCGAGCGAATAGTGGAACGAGGAGCCGACCTGCGTCATCGCCACGCGCTTGCCGGCGAGGTCCTTCGGCGTCTTCAATCCGGCCGCGTAAGCGTTGTTGCTGGCGAAATAGCCGATCAAGGGATAGCCGGCCTTCTCGCGGCTCATGCCGCCGATCACCTTCAGCACGCCCTTGCCGGCGAGATTGTAGAGACCGGCGGTGAAGGCGGTGATACCGAAATCGACGTCGCCCGAGGTCGTGGCGACCGCGATCGGCTGCGCCGCGTCGAAGAATTTCAGCTCGACCTCCAGGCCGGCCTCGCGAAAATAGCCCTTGTCCTGCGCGATGAAAACAGGCGCGGAGGACGACAGGCGGAGCACGCCGATCCTGGCCTTCAGTGCATCCTCGGCGTGGGCTGCACCCATGGCCATGATCGCCAAAAGACTGGCTGCCGCGAGCCGCGCAATTCCGATCATCCCGTTTCCTCCGCCGTCGTTTAATCTTGCAGTCCGTTACAGGCCCTCGGGCACAGGCTGGTCCCGCCCGATGAAGGCACCCTGTTGTTTCAACGTTTCCTGCAATTTTTCAACCGGGATGTCACGCGGGATCCGGTTTCCGGAGAGTGCCAGCGCGGCGGCGGAACCGGCCGCCTCGCCCATCACGAAACAGGCGCCCGAAACCCGCGCCGCGGACTGGCCCTCATGGGTCATGGAGGCACAGCGGCCGGCGACCAGGAGGTTGTCCACGCCTTCGGGCACCAGCATCCGGTAGGGCAACTCGTTATAGCCGCGCGATTCCGGGATCGGCGGGAAGGTGAAGACGACGTCGCCGGGCACATGAGCCTCGATCGGCCAGCCATTGACGCCGATGGAATCCTCGAAGGAGGCGCAGCCGAGCACGTCCTCGCCGCTGAGCTGGTAGCCGCCCTTGATGCGACGGGTCTCGCGGATGCCGAGCTGCGGCGGCAAATCGACGATGTAGGATTTTTCAAAGCCCGGCACGGTGCGCAGGAATTCGAAGGCGGCGAGCGCCTGCTTGCGGCCCTCGATCTCGCCGCGGGTGAGATCGTCGGGCTCGACGCCGTTGATGGCGTGGCCATCCTCGCGCGCCACTTGCGTAAAGTTCACCCGCCATTCGATGCCGGATTTCTGCGGCCGCACGATGGCGCTCTTGCGCGGAAATTTATGCGTGCCATTCGCGATGGCTCTCTCCATCAATTGCGGAATGGTGCGCCAGGCGTCGCCGGCCTTGTCAGGGTCGATGCCGTTGAGGCGGAGCATCATCGAGGGGTACATCGGATGGCCGTGCTCGTCGCCGACGTCGAACGGCGCGCCGGCCCAGACCGCAAGATCACCGTCGCCGGAGCAATCGATGAAGATTTCTGATCGCACCGCCTGCCGTCCGGCCTTGGTCTCGACCATCAGCGCGTCGATGCGGCTGTTGTCGCCCATTACGACGCCGGCGCCGAGCGCGTGGAAAAGGATGTGCACCTTGTGGCTTGCGAGAAGTTGATCGGCCGCTATCTTGTAGGCCGCGGTGTCATAGGCCTGCGCAAAAACCTTGCCGAGGATCAGATGCGGGGTGTTCAGGCCGTTGAGCCGATCGATCCGCGCCAGCAGCTCGGACGCCATGCCCTGCACGAGCCGATGGGCCTGGCCATAGACATTGCCATGCAGACCGCAAAAATTTGTGACACCGGCAGCGGTGCCCATGCCGCCGAGAAAGCCATAGCGCTCGATCAGAAGCGTCTTTCGCCCGGCGCGCGCGGCTGAGGCCGCGGCGACGATGCCGGCCGGACCGCCACCGAGCACGACGACTTCATATTCGCCATAGAGCGGCACCTGTCGTGCCGGTTCTTCGATCGTCGTGCCCCGCATGGCGCGTCCCTTCCCAAATTCCTTTGCTTGGGAGCGACTATGAATTAGCGCGCACCGAGGTACAATCCATCAAAATACGCGATCAGCTTTCGCGAATCGAGAAAGGTCGACATGGACATCCTCGTGAACCTCCAAGCCTTCCTCGCCACTGCCGATGCGGCCGGCTTCTCGGCCGCCGCGCGAAAGCTCGGCGTCTCCACCTCGGTGGTGGCAAAACGCGTCACGCAGCTGGAGGCGCGGATCGGCACGGCGCTGTTTCACCGCTCGACCCGGCAATTGCGATTGACCGAGGCCGGACAGCGCTATGTGCATCGCGCCCGCGGCGTGGTGACCGATGCGACCGATCTGCTTTCACGCATGGGCGAGAAAGGCCACGATCTCGTCGATCATCTGCGCATCAAGGCTCCGACCTCGCTGACCGTCGCTCGGCTCGCCGACGCCTTCAGCGCGTTCCAGACCCAGAACCCGAAGCTGAAGCTCGATATCGTGCTGATCGATCGCCCGGTCGATCCGGTCACGGAAGGATTCGACATCGCCATCGGCGCCTTCCCGCACTCCTTCGGCGGCGTGGTCGACGAGCCGCTCTGCGCGCTGAAGCGGCTGCTCTGCGCCTCGCCCGCTTATTTGAAGAAGCACGGCACGCCAAAGCACCCGCGCGATCTCGTCGAGCATCGCTGCCTCAGCTTTCTGCCGACCGGCCCGGAATGGATCTTCGACGGACCGCGCGGCCGCATCAGCATCCAGGTCAGCCCGCTGCTCTCCTCCAACGAGGGACACGTGCTGGCGCGCAGCGCCATCGCCGGCAACGGCATCGCGCTGCTCTCGCATTATCTCGTCGCCGACGCCTTGCGCGACGGCACGCTGAAGCCGGTGCTGCGCGACTTTCCGATTCCGGAGCTGTGGGTGAAAGCCGCGATCCCCGAGCGACGGCGCAATGCGGCGGCAGTGCAGGCGCTGCTGTCACTGCTGAAGACGTCGCTCGCGCCGTCGCTGTAGGCCGCTCCATCTCGGCGTCACGGGTGCCCGTAGCCCGCATGAAGCGCGGCGGAATGCGGGGACGCCTGCCCCGGATTGCGCTTCGCTCCATCCGGGCTACACACGTGCCACAAGACAGTTGCTTGCAAATGACGGACCTGACAGAAGTGCCGCCATGGATTCGAAATTTATGAAATTCGCCCTCATCGCCCTCGCGCTCTCGGCGCCTCCCGCCGCAGCCGTGGAGCAGAACTGCCGCTTCATTCAAACCAAACCCGAGCGCGAAGCCTGCTACAAGCGGCAGGAGGACGAACTCGCGACGAAGCGCAAGCCCGTTGCGCCCGCCAATGACGGCCAAACATTCGAAACGCTGCGCCAGATGCGGCAGGACGACGACGCCGTCTATCGCAGCATCAACAACATCTGCCGCGGCTGCTGACGCTCAACCTTTCCCACCACCCCAATTCCCTGCCCGCTTCTCGGCGAACGAGGCCAGCCCTTCTGCAGCCTCCGCGCTCTGGCGCTTGAGTGAATGCAGGTGGACGAGCCGCGCATACGCCGCATCGTCCACCGCCATGCCGCCGAACGAGCTCTCCAGCGCGAGCTTCTTGGTTTCAGCCATCGCCTCCGGCCCGTTGGCGAGCAGCTGCTCGACCACCTTGGCTCCGGCGGCTTCGAGATCCGCGAGCGGCACCACCTCATGCACGAGACCGATGCGGCGGGCGTCCTCAGCGCCGAAACGCTCGCCGGTCAGCGCATAACGACGGACCTGCCGTGCGCCGATGGCATCGCAAAGCTGGGGGATGATGATGGCCGCGGTCAGGCCCCAGCGCACCTCGGTGATCGAGAACAGGGCATTGTCCGCGGCGATCACGACGTCGCAGGCCGCGATCACGCCGGTGCCGCCACCGAAGCAACCGCCCTGCACCAGAGCCACGGTCGGGATCGGCAGCGTGTTGAGCCGCTGCACGGCTTCGAAGGTCGCGCGCGAGGCCGCCTCGTTCGCCTCGGCCGATTGCGGCCGCACGCCATTGATCCATTTCAGGTCGGCGCCGGCCTGGAAATGCTTGCCGTTACCCCTCAGCACGACGACGCGAAGATTCGACTTTTTGCCGAGATCGTCCATCGCCGCGAGCACGCCCGCGATCAGCGCGCCGTCATAGGCGTTGTTGATCTCCGGCCGGTTCAACGTGACGGTCGCAACCCCACGCTCATCGAGGGTCCACAGGACGGGGTTGGCGGTCATCGGCGATCCTCCGGTTGTTTGCCGCGCACTATGGCCGAGGCCGCGCGCCTTGATCCATATCTTTCCGGCGTAGGGCAGCCGCGTCCATCGCATGGCGGCTTGTGTCATGCTGCCGCCCGATGGCACCAAGGGATCAGGGACGGGATCAACATGCGCATCTGCATTTTCGGCGCGGGCGCCGTCGGCAGCCACATTGCGGTACGGCTGGCGCGCGCCGGCCATGAGGTCTCTTGCGTGATGCGGGGCGCGCATCTGGAGGCGGTGCGCGCGGGCGGACTTAAGCTGCGGGTCGGCGATTCCGAGGTTTCCGCCAAGGTGAACGCATCAGGGGATCCGGCCCAGCTCGGCCCGCAGGACGTCGTGATCTCCACGCTGAAGGCGACCGCGCTGACGGGACTGGTCTCCAGCATCAAGCCGCTGCTGCATGACGACACCGCCATCGTGTTCGCGCAGAACGGCATTCCCTGGTGGTACGGTATCGGCCTGCCGCCGCGGCATCCGACACCGCCGGACATTTCCTTCCTCGACCCCGGCGGACGCCTGCGCGCCTGCATCCCGAAGGAGCGGATCATCGGCGGCGTCGTCTTCTCCTCCAACGAGGTGACGGCGCCGGGCGTGGTGCACAACCTCACCCCGGACCGCAACCGCCTGCTGATCGGCGAATGCGACGACCGCAATTGCGAGCGCATCACGAAGCTTCGCAACGTGTTCAACGATGCGCGGCTGGAATCACCGCCGGTCGCGGAAATCCGCGAGGCGATCTGGTCAAAACTGCTGACCAACATGTCGCTGTCGGTGCTGTGCCTGCTCACCGGCCAGACCGCACGCGGCGTGCGCGACGACGCCGCCTTTGCGGAGGTCATCCCGCGCATGCTGAACGAGGCCAATGACATCGCGCAGCATTTCATCCCCGAGGTCAAGCGCGTGACGCGCAGTGGACCCGCCCCCAATCACAAGCCATCGCTGCTGCAGGATTACGAGCTTGGCCGCGCCATGGAGATCGACGTGCTGGTGAAGGCGCCGGCTGCTTTCGCGCGCACCGCCGGCCTGTCGACACCGACGCTCGACCTGATCGCCGCGCTCGCGATCCAGAAGGCGCGTGACAAGGGGCTTTATGCGGCGTGAGCCTTGAGGCGTGATGGGAGTCTCACTCGCGCCTCGATCGAGATGCGTTCCCTCCCCCCTTGTGGGGGAGGGCTAGGGAGAGGGGTAGCCCAGCAAAAGGTGTCCATTGTTGTCGTCGAAGACGGGCGCACGATGGAGAGAGTCCCCGTGTGGCACCCCCTCCC
>NZ_PTFE01000109.1:0-23612 GCF_002936975.1 Bradyrhizobium sp. AC87j1 | reverse complement strand
ATCCAGTCGAGCTGGGTGTCGTCGAGCGGGCCGTCGCGCGCCGCCAGCACCAGGTTTTCCTTCACGGTGAGATCGGAAAACACCGCCATGCTCTCCGGCACGTAGCCGACACCGAGTCGCGCGATGTCGGGCGTGGCGCGGCTCTCGATACGATCGCCGGAGAGGCTGATCTCGCCGCTGGACGCCTGCCACAGCCCCATGATGGTGCGCAGGGTCGTGGTCTTGCCGGCGCCGTTGCGGCCGAGCAGCATCGTGGTCTGCCCCTGCGGGACCGCGAGGTCGATGCCCTGGAGGATGTGATAGCGACCGATATGGGTGTGGACGCCGGAGAGCCTTAAAAGATCAGTCATGCCGCACTCCCTGTCTTGGGCGCGACACCGAGATAGGCTTCCTGCACGATCGGCGAGGCGATCACTTCGGCAGGCGGGCCGTCGGCGACGAGCTGGCCGTTATGCAGCACGATGATGCGGTCGGCGAGCGAGCGCACCACGTCCATCTTGTGCTCGACCAGCAGGATGATCTTGCTCCTGTCCTGCTTGAGCTGCGCGATCAGGTTGAGCACCACAGGCACCTCGTCGATGCTCATGCCGGCGGTCGGCTCGTCGAACATGAAAACCTTCGGTTCCAGCGCGATCATCAGCGCGACCTCGAGCTTGCGCTGGTCGCCATGCGACAGCGCGGTCGCGGCGACGCCGCGGCGGCTGCCCAGCGCGACCTGGTCGAGAATGGCGTCGGCGCGGGCGATCAGGTCGCGGCGCACCATCCAGGGCCGCAGCATGTCGTAATGGGTGCCGTTCGCCGCCTGCACTGCGAGGCGGACATTCTCTTCCACCGTCAGGTTCGGGAAGAGATTGGTGAGCTGGAAGGCGCGGCCCAAGCCTGCGCGCGTCCGCATCGGCGCGGAGTGCTGGGTGATGTCGGTGCCGTCGAACAGGATGCTGCCGTTCGAGGCGCGTAGCTGGCCCGAGATCAGGTTGAAATAGGTGGTCTTGCCGGCGCCGTTCGGGCCGACGATGGCGGTGAGCTCGCCCGGACGGAACGTGCAGGTCACGCTGTTGACCGCCACATGGCCGCCGAAGCGGATGGTGAGGTCGCGTGTTTCGAGGGTGAGCGTCATGGGGGCCGGCGAATGATGAATGGAGATAGATCCGCGATCAAGCTGCGCTCCCTCCCCCGCGTGCGGGGGAGGGTAGGGGAGGGGGTGTCTCCGTAGGTGAGAACCCCCAAGAGGAGAAAGCCCTCACCCGGATCGCATCTGACGATGCGATCCGACCTCTCCCGCAAGCGGGAGAGGTGAGCACCAGCGCTCTTACCGCTTGTTGCGGACGGGAACGTCCATGTCCTCGATCTTCAGCTCGCGCACCGGCTCGAGCACTGCCCAGGCGACGTTCGGATCGACCTTGACCTTGAAGGCGTACATGCTCTGCAGCGCCTGATGGTCTTCCTTCCGGAACACCATCTTGCCCTTCGGCGTGTCGAACTCCAGGCCTTCCATCGCAGTGATCAGCTTCTCGCTGTCGGTCGACTTCGCCTTGGTGACGGCGGCGACGACGGACATCGCGGCGGCAAAGCCGCCCGCGGTGAAGAAGTCCGGCGGCGCGTTGAAGCGCTTCTGGTGTTCGGCGACCAGCCAGTCGTTCACCTGGTTCTTCGGGATCTCGTAGAAATAATAGGTCGCGCCTTCCATGCCGGGCAGGCCCTTATAGGCGGCGAGCGCCGGCAGGATGTTGCCGCCGGTAGAGAGCTCGATGCCGTAGCGCTTCGGGTCCATGTCCTGCAGCTTGGCCAGCGGATTGCCGGCGCCGGCCCAGATCACCCAGATGACCTTGCGGCCCGGCTTGTCCTTCAGCGCGTCGAACAGCCGCTGGCCGACTGCGGTGAAGTCGGTGGTCGAGGTCGGGGCATATTCTTCGGCCGCGAGCGTCGCGCCGGTCTTGGCGAGTGCTTCCTTGAAGGCGGCGACGCCATCGCGGCCGAACGCATAGTCCTGCGCCAGCGTTGCGACGGTCACGCCCTGCTTGCCGATCGCGACCGCATTCGAGATCGCGTCCTGCGAGGAGTTGCGCGCGGTGCGGAAGATGTAGCGATTCCACTTCTCGCCGGTAATCTGGTCCGCGACGGCGGGCTCGACGATCAGGATCTTCTTGTTCTCCTCGGCGACCGGGAGAATGGCGAGCGCCGCGGCCGACGAGGTCGTGCCGATCGCGATATCGGCCTTGTCGTCCTGATAGGCTTCGGCGAGCGCAGCCTTGGCGAGGTCCGGCTTGCCCTGGTCGTCCTTGGTGATGATGACGATCTTGCGACCATCGAGGGTCATCGTGCCCTTGGTGGCGTATTCAAAGCCCATCTTCAGGCCGGTCTCGGTCTGCTTGGCGTAGGCCTCGAGCGGACCGGTCTTGCCGTAGATCAGCGCGACCTTGAGATCGTCGGCCCGTGCGGAGGTGCCCGCAGCGAGTGCGAGAATGGTTGTTGTTATGATGAGTGATCGACGCACGATGGTCCCTCCTGATTTAACGTTTCTCGGCAACAGCGATTTGCATAACACTACGAACATTGCAATTGAACCTTCCGGCCGAGCGCGTCGGCCTTTCGAGCATGCATCATTTTTGGGCTGGCCGCGCATCGCCGACTCCCTCGGCCTGACGCCGATCCGACTGCGCTTCGTCCGCGCTTTCGAAAATGTGCGGCGCGACGCCGCGCCTCTCCAGGGCTTCGCCGAGCTTGATGCGCAGGAAGCCCGACGTGGTGTAGCGCGACACGCCGGAATAGAAGCGATCGACGAGACTGCGCACCATGGCCGAATAATCGTCCATCAACTCCGGCAGGATGGAAAAATTGTCATAATTGACGATGGCGTAGACCCGGCGGCCAAGCGGAGCGAGCCTGGCTTCGACGATACCAGCGATGGTGTCGATCTCGGTCTTGCTGCGTAGCGGATAGCGCTCGAGATTGACGAAAAACAGGTTCTGCTGCTCGTCCAGCGTGAAGCGCTGGTCGAGCGGGATGGTGAGCAGGCGCTCGCGCAAATCCATGAGACCCTCACGGAAGATGCGATCGTCCATCAGCGTCGGGTCCCGCGGGATCAGAGGCTTGAAGTCCATCAGGCGCAGAATGTCGCGCTCGATGTCGATGCCGGGCGCGACTTCGGTGAGCTCGAGCCCGTCGGGCCTGAGCTCGAACACGCAGCGCTCGGTGACATACAGCGTGCGCTGCTTGCGCGCAGCCGCGAACGGGCCGCTGAAGGTGACGTGCTCGACGCTCTCCACGAACTTGCGCGACTTGGCCTCGTCGAGAATGACAAGTTTCCCATCCTTCACCGCGATGCGCTGCTTGCCCGCGCCGAACGTGCCGACGAAGATGACTTCCTTGGCGTTCTGGCTGATGTTGATGAAGCCGCCGGCGCCCGCAAGCTTCGGCCCGAACTTGCTGACATTGAGGTTGCCGGCACGGTCGACCTGGGCGAGCCCGAGGAAGGCGGCATCCAGGCCGCCGCCGTCGTAGAAGTCGAACTGATAGGGCTGGTCGATCACCGCCTGGGTGTTGATCGCCGCGCCGAAATCGATGCCGCTCGCGGGGATGCCGCCGATCACGCCCGGTTCCGCCGTCAGCGTGATGAGGTCGATGATCCGCTCTTCGTTGGCGACGGAGGCAATCCCCTCGGGCATGCCGATGCCGAGATTGACGACGCTGTTGGCCTTCAGTTCCAGGGCGGCGCGCCGGGCGATGATCTTGCGCTCACTGACCGGCATCACCGGCAGCGAGGCGGCGCGGACGCGGATCTCGCTTGAGAAGGCCGGATTGTACTGCGTGCCGAAGGTCTGCCAATGGTTCTCCGGCCTTGCCACCACGACGCAGTCGACGAGGATGCCGGGAATCTTGACCTGGCGCGGATTGAGGCTGCCGGCCTCGGCGACGCGCTCGACCTGGGCAATGACGATGCCGCCGGAATTATGCGCCGCCATGGCGATGGCGAGCGCTTCCAGCGTCAGCGCCTCCTTCTCCATGGTGAGGTTGCCGTCGGGATCGCCGGTGGTGGCGCGGATGATCCCGACGTGAATCGGAAAGGTCTTGTAGAGCAGGCACTCTTCGCCGCCGATCTTGATCAGCTCGACCATGTCCTCGGTGGTGCGCGCGTTCAGTTTGCCGCCACCGTGCCTGGGATCGACGAAGGTGCCCATGCCGACGCGGGTGACGTGGCCGGGCCGGTGCGCGGCGATGTCGCGGAACAGGTGCGTGATGACGCCCTGCGGCAAATTATAGGCCTCGATCTGACCCGCGATCGCAAGCTGCTGCAATTTCGGCGCAAGGCCCCAATGTCCGCCGATCACGCGTCGGACCAGGCCCTCGTGCGCGAAATGGTTGAGGCCGCGATTCTTGCCGTCGCCCTGGCCCGCCGCGTAGACCAGCGTCAGATTGCGCGGCTCGCCCTGCGTATAGGGGGCATCGCCCTCGTGGGAGAGATAGAGCTCCTCCAGTGCGATCGCGATCTCCTCGGCAAAGCCGATGCCGACGAAGCCGCCGGTCGCGACCGTGTCGCCGTCACGGATCAGCATGACCGCTTCGGCCGCGGTGACGACCTTGCCCTTCTCGGAATTGCGCAGATAAGGCAGAGCTGGGTGATGGCTCACGGCGTTCCTCCCGATCTCCTAGACCGTATGCCGTTATTGTGCGTTGATCCTATCGCGAGGAGCGCCCCTGGAACAGGCTGCTCCTCGCGGTGGACAAGGTGATCAGAACATTCAGCCCTGAACTATCTTGCGTGTTTCGGTGGCGAAATAAACTGAGACGATGGTGATCAGCGCCAGCGCGATCATGTAGAGCGAGATCGGCCAGGTCGCCGGCGCGTAGGCCGTCATCAGTCCCGTCGCGATCAGCGGCGACAGCGCGCCGGCGAAGATCGAGGCCAGGTTGTAGCCGAGTGAGACGCCGCTGTAGCGCACCTTGGTGCCGAACAGCTCCGACAGGAAGCTCGCCTGCGGGCCGTACATCGCGGCATGCCCGATCGCGAGGCCCAGCACGATCGCGATCCAGGCATATTGCGGGTTCCTGGTCGCCAGCAGCGTGAACAGCGGGAACGACATTAGCGCCGAGAACACCGCGCCGAAAATGTAGATCGGCCGCCGCCCAAGCCGGTCCGAAAGCGCGCCAAAGGCCGGGATGGTGAAGGTCTCGATCGCCGCGCCGATCAGCACGCCATTGAGCATGTCCTGCTTGTTCATGCCGAGCGATTGCGTGGCATAGGCGAGCACGAAGGTCGCGTAGATGTAGAAGAAGCCGTTTTCGGCGAAGCGCGCGCCCATCGCGAGCAGGATGTTCTTGGGATACATCCTGATCGCCTCCAGGATCGGCATCTTCACTTCCTGCTTGGTATCCTTGACCTTCTGGAACTCCGGGGATTCCGCGATGGTGAAGCGGATCCACAGGCCGACCAGCACCAGCGCGATCGAGAACAGGAACGGGATGCGCCAGCCCCAGGCCAGCAGCTGCGCATCGGTCAGCATCGCCGATACCACCGAGAAAACCAGCGTGCCGAGCACGAGGCCGAGCGGCGCGCCGAGCTGCGGCCAGCTGCCGTAGAAACCCTTCTTGTCCGCGGGCGCATGCTCGACCGCCATCAGCACCGCGCCGCCCCATTCGCCGCCAAGGCCAAAGCCCTGGATCAGGCGGCAGGTGACGAGCAGAACCGCGGCCCAGATGCCGGCGGTCTCGTAGGTCGGCAGGAATCCGATCGCCGCGGTCGCCACGCCCATGATCAGCAGCGTCAGATACAGCATGGTCTTGCGGCCGATCTTGTCGCCGTAATGCCCGAACACGACGCCGCCGAGCGGGCGCGCGATGAAGCCGAGCGCATAGGTCGCGAATGCCAGCAGCGTCCCCATCATGGGGTCGAAGGTCGGAAAGAACAGCTTGTTGAAGATCAGCGCCGCAGCGGTGCCGTAGAGGAAGAAGTCGTACCACTCGATGGCCGTGCCGATCAGGCTCGCGGTGGCGACCGTGACGTGCGAGGGCTGTTTCGCCTGAAGCTGATGGACCGTGATCGCTTCACTCATCCTTGCGTCCTCCCTGATTTGCGAATGCGCATGTGCAGCATGCGTCATTGTGCAAAGCGAAGAGCAAGGTCCGCGCCAGATGCGGCCTCCTTACGCAAACTGGCCTAAATCCCGGCAATTTCCGCATTGGCGCCCGGACAGAGCCGTTCGGCGCCATGTCCGGAATCTGAGACTCCAGACAGTCCACTGTCTCGAAACTCAGACAGGGGTCG
This sequence comes from Bradyrhizobium sp. AC87j1, assembly GCF_002936975.1. Lineage (NCBI taxonomy): Bacteria > Pseudomonadati > Pseudomonadota > Alphaproteobacteria > Hyphomicrobiales > Nitrobacteraceae > Bradyrhizobium > Bradyrhizobium sp. AC87j1. The sequence continues at coordinate 17,350 of NZ_PTFE01000109.1, read as the reverse complement.
GCCCTGCGGCGAGGCCGAACTTGGCGAGCTTCTTGTAGAAGGTCGCGCGCGAGATTTTCAGCATCCTGGCGGCCTCGGAGATCTGGCCGTTGCTGGCGGCGAGGGCCTGTTCGAGCGTGTGCTTCTCGAACTCGGCCTCGGCTTCGGCATAGGGCACCACGGGTCCGGCCGGGCGCTCGGATGCTGCGGGCCTGACGTCGGCGCCGACGGGAAGAATGCGGGCGACATCTTCGCCGGTCAGCCGGCCGGAATCGCTCAGGATCAGCGCCCGCTCAAGGATATTGCGGAGCTCGCGGACGTTGCCCGGCCAGTCATAGCGCGCCAGCGCGGAAAGCGCGCTCGGCGTGATCTTCGCCTTGACGTAATCGCCGGAGGCGCTGATGTCCTCGAGCAGCCGGGCGCAGATGTCGGGGAGATCATCCAGGCAGTGCCGCAGCGGCGGCAAATCGATCGAGAGCACGTTCAGGCGGTAATAGAGATCGGGCCGGAACGCGCCGTCGCTGACGCGCTTGCGCAAATCGACATTGGTCGCGGCGACCACGCGCACGTCGACCTTGGAGATCTTGTCCGAGCCGAGCGGCTCGATCTCGCGCTCCTGCAGCACGCGCAGCAGCTTGGCCTGCAATTGCAGCGGCATCTCGCCGATCTCGTCGAGGAACAGCGTACCGCCGTCGGCGATGCGGAACTTGCCCTCGCGTCCCCTGCGGTCGGCGCCGGTATAGGCGCCCGGCGCGGTGCCGAAGAACTCCGATTCGATCAGCGTGTCGGGAATCGCGGCGACATTGACGCTGACGAACGGCTTCTCCGCGCGCGAGGAGGCATTGTGAATCGCCTGCGCCAGCATCTCCTTGCCTGTGCCAGTCTCGCCGGTGAGCAGTACCGTGACGCTCTGCCGCGCCGCGCGGCTTGCAAGCTGCTTGGCCTGCGCGATACCAGGCGTGGTTCCGACGTAGTCGGCGAAGGTGAAGCGTGCGGCGCGGGCGTTGGACAATTGCCGCCGCGCCAGCCGCAGATCGCTCTCGAGCTGGGCGACGCGGGCGAGCAGGGGTTTGAGGCTTTCGAGATGGTCATAGAGCACGAAGCCGATCGCGCCGATTACCGTCCCGTTCTCGTCCTCGATCGGCATGCGCGTGACGACGAGTTGCTCGCCGCCGAGCTCCATGATGTCGAGCAGGATCGGCTCGCCGGTTTCGGCCACCTTGCGCATCAGGCTGTTGGGGATGATCTCCTCGATCGGCCGGCCGATTGCCTCGGAGGTCCGTTTGAGACCGAGCGCGGCGAGATATTTTTCATTGACGTAGACGACGCGCCCGCCGCGGTCGATCGCGATCGCGCCCTCGCAGAGCTTCTCCAGCCGCTCGAACAGCGTCTCCATCGCGCGCGCACGGAGATAGGCGGGATCGCTGATCGAGGCGGAAGAGGCGGACATGACATATCCCGGGGGAAGTCTGCCTGTGTATTAGCAAAAGGGTAGCAATTTCAAAGAGGAGAAATGGCCGTTTGCGGCGAGCCCCGTTCTCCGCTGTCGTCCCGGACAAGCGAAGCGCAGATCCGGGACCCATAACCACAGGGAGATGTGATTACTGGGATTCGGAGTGACCATCTTCGCGCCAAACCACGCCCTGTGGTTATGGGTCCCGGGTTCGCTTCGCGCCCCGGGACGACAGCGGTGCGTGCGGCGGCGGTTTGCGGCCTACCTTCGATACCCGCTCGCGCGCGAATAGCCCTGGCGGTTCTGCTGCGCCGGGCGGCTCACTACGCTGGCGCGTGACTCGCTCGAGGCCGGTGTTGCGAGCTTCAGCTCCTCCAAAAAGATCGGACGGGAGAAGTAGTAGCCCTGGGCGTAGCGGATCTTGGTTGCGGCCTGCAGATAAGCGAGCTCCTCGTAGGATTCGAGGCCTTCGGCGATCACGGTCATGCCGAGCGCTTCGCTCAAGGATTCGATCGCGCGCAGGATGCCCTGGCTGCGCGGGCGCTTATGGATGTCGGTGATGAAGGAGCGGTCGATCTTGATCTCGTCGGCGGTGATGTCGGCCAGCGCCGAGAGCGACGAATAGCCGGTGCCGAAATCGTCGATCGAGATACCGACGCCGAGCTTGCGGAATATCGGCAGGATCTCGTCCTGGAAGTGATTCTTGGCGACGAAGGCGTCTTCGGTCACCTCGATCATGAAACGTTGCGGAAAGCCGGTGTCGTCGAGCGCCCGCGCGAAGCTGCGCATGAATTCGGGGTTGCCGGCCTGCTTGGCTGCGACGTTGATGCTGATGGTCGCTTCCGCGCCGAACGTCTCGTTGATCAGGTCGATCGATTTGACGATTTCGGCGAGCACGAGATGGGTCAGCTCGTCGATCAGCCCGAGCTCGCTGGCAAGATTGATGAACGATCCCGGCGCCTGGATCACGCCTTCGTCGTCGCGCAAGCGCACCAGGGCCTCGATGCCCTTCACCGCCTGCGTGCGGATGTCGACCTTGGACTGGAAGGCGCAGCAGAAACGCTTTTCCAGGATGGCGAGCCGCAGCGACTGTTCGATCTTCATCCGCGCCAGCGCCTCGCGCTCCATGCTGGAATCGAAGAAGGCTGCCAATCCCTTGCCGTCGTTCTTGATGCGGTACATCGCGATGTCGGCATTCTGGCGCAGCGTCTCGAAGCTGCGGCCGTGATCGGGATAGAGGCTGATGCCGACCGAGGTGGAGGCGAAGAGTTCCGAATGGTCGATGAAGAACGGCGCCGTCAGCCGCTCCAGCGTCGACTGCATGAATTCGGCGACTTCCTCCTGGCTCTGGATCGGGGAGAGCAGCAGCAGGAATTCGTCGCCGGAGATGCGCGACAGCATGTCGGAATCGCGCAAGTCGCGCCCGAGCCGCTTCGACAGCTCGACCAGCAGCGCATCGCCGACGGCGTGGCCGTAATAGTCGTTGATGTGCTTGAAATTGTCGACGTCGAGGAAGGCCAGCGCGAAACGCTCGCCGCCGCCATTCTCCGCCAGCAGATTGTTGGCGTGATGTTCGATCACGCGCCGCGAGGGCAATCCGGTCAGCTCGTCGAAATAGGCCGAGCGAAACAGCTGGTCCTCGAAATTCTTCTGCTCGGTAATGTCGGAGGACGCCGAGATCAGCAGCTCACGTCCGGCGAGGCGAACGGGACGATGGGTCGTGAGCAGCACCTGGCGCGCGGCGCCGCCGTGAAGCGCCTCCTCGGTGACGACAGCCTGGCCGGCGCTCAGCGCCTGGCGGCAGGCTTCGCGGCGGGGCGCAAGATCGGGTGAGGGACGGCTGCCGTCCATGCCGAGCTGCGCGGCCGCGGCATCGTTAACCAGCAGAAGCTCGCCATGCGCATCCTGCACGGTCAGGCCGGCCGGCAGCATTCTAACGATTTCCTTGAGAAAACCGAGCTCGGCTTCAGTCGCGCCGGAATATTGGTTGTCGTTCATAGAAGTCATGAATCTTGTTGTTTCAGCGCGCCTTTGCAATGGGCGCGATCTTGCGCGGTTCCCTCTTAGGTTTGGTTAAGGGGTACGGAGAAATACGGGGGTGTTTTGGAGAAAACTTGCGGCGATGCGACGCGCGCAGAAAATCGTCATTAACAGAGGGTCAACAGCCCATGCGAAACTGCGGACGGGGTGCGCGGGCCGGCTTTCGCTTGACGCGCGATGCTATTCACTTCGGGGGATGCGGCACTGCATGATGCAATGCAGCCCGGTCTTCAAGTAAGAGATCTCGGTCCTGCCATCGAAGGACGACAGTGCCGATTTCAGCAGCTTGGTGCCGAAGCCGGGCTCGGACACCTTGTCCACGCTCGGACCCTCGGTCTCGTCCCAGGTGATGATCAGGCGGTCGTCGCTGACGGTCCATGACACCTGCAGCAGACCGCGCGGCGCGGAGAACGCGCCGTACTTGCCCGCATTGGTGGCGAGTTCGTGAAACATCAATGACAGCGTGACCGCGAGCTTCGGCGGCAGGAACAGGCGGTCGCCATTGAGGGTGAAGCGGACATGGCCATAGGGGCCGAGCTCCGAGATCAGGAGGTCGCGGATGTCACAGCCGGCCTTGTCGATCCGCGAGATCAGATCGTCGGTCGCGGCCAGCGAGCGCAACCGCGGATCGACCCGGTCCCAGACCTGGGGGTGGTCGTGCAGCACCTGGTGCAGCACGGCGTGCACCGTCGACAGCTTGTTCTTCAGCCGGTGCTGGAGCTCGTCGACCAGCAGCTTGCGATACTCTTCTTCCTCGATCAGGCGCTTGGAGATCCGGCGCTGCTCTGCCAGCATGGTGCGATAGTGCTCGACACCCCAGATGGTGAGCGCACAGACCGCCCAATAGAGTGCCAGCAGGGCAAACCGCGCCCGATCGGCAAAGGCATCGCCGAAATTCACGACGACGCCGAGCATGCCGCCGACCAGCGCGGTCACGATTCCGATCCGGAAGCCCCCGAACGCGGCGGCGAAGAACACGGCCGGGAAATAGGGCGTGAAGTAGACGTCGGGTCGCACATGCGCGAGCCCCCAGCGCGTCAGCGTCGCGATCAGCAGGCAGGCCACCGCAAAGGCAATGCTCAGACCGAGCGATGGCGGCGCCGCACCCTGCCAACCCCTGCGGAATTCCTCGATCAGCTTCCCCATGCGCAGCCCAGTTGCGATATGCGTTCGAAAATCGAGCGACCTGTGAAGATGTTACGCATCCCGTCAGCACAAGCATAGCTTGCCTTGTCGGAGGCCGGCAGGGATAGTGGCGCCCGCGGCGATGGCAGCGGCCGATGTTCGCCATTTGGCATCAAATCGTTCGAAAACAGGAACATTCCATGGGCAGGCTGGACGGCAAGGTTGCGGTGATTACGGGGGCGACGAGCGGGATCGGATTGCGCACTGCGGAAGTCTTCGTTGCCGAAGGTGCCAAAATTGTGATCGCGGGGCGGCGCCTACCGGAGGGCGAAGCCCTGGCCAAGCAGCTCGGCGCCAACTGCATCTTCCGCCAGACCGACGTGACGGTCGAAGCACAGATGCAGGCGTTGATCGCGCTCGCCGTGGATAAGTTCGGCCGGATCGACTGCCTGTTCAACAATGCCGGCGGCCCGGCGCAGACCGGCGGCATCGAGGGCCTCGAGGTCGAGCGCTTCGATGCGGCGATGGCGACGCTGGTGCGCAGCGTCATGCTCGGCATGAAGCATGCCGCGCCCGCCATGAAGAAGCAGGGGAGCGGCAGCATCATCAACAATGGCAGCATCGCCGGCCGCCTCGCCGGGTTCTCGTCCTCGATGGTCTATAGCGCGGCCAAGGCAGCGGTGATCCATCTCACCAAATGCGTGGCGATGGAGCTCGGCGAGTCCAACGTGCGCGTCAACGCCATCTCGCCGGGCGCGATCGCGACCGGCATCTTCGGCAAGGCGCTCGGACTCTCGACCGATGCTGCGGAGAAGACGCCGGCGGTGATGCGCGAGGTCTACAAGACCGCGCAGCCGATCCCGCGCGCGGGCCTTCCCGATGACATCGCCCAGGCTGCGGTGTTCCTGGCCAGCGACGAATCCAGCTTCATCAACGGCCACGATCTCGTCGTCGACGGCGCCATGACCGGCGGCCGCAACTGGAGCCAGCAACAGCAGGGCTATGTGGCCTTGCGCAAGGCGTTCGATCAGGGGGCGTAAGCGACGGAGACGGTGCCGTAGGGTGGGCAAAGGCGGGCTCTTCGCGCGCCGTGCCCACCAACCCTTTCCATCGCGGCAAATCGTGGGCACGGCGCTCCGCGCCTTTGCCCACCCTACGGGGGTGTCATTCCGGGGCGCACGAAGTGCGAACCCGGAATCTCGAGATTCTCAGGTGCGCAATTGCGCACCATAGTTCGATGCTTCGCATCGCCCCGGAATGACGGTGCACTAATTCACCGCCCGCACCCTGACCTTCAACCCGTCCCGCGGCTTCGGGATCGGCCACATCTGCCAGTCCGGCTTGTAGCCGGGCTCCAGCGACACCTCGATGTTCTGCAAGAAGTGCCGCGCGAAGCATTTTGCCTGCATGTAGGCGAAGTGCAGGCCGAGGCACATATGCGCGCCGCCGCCGAACGGGACCCAGGCGAAGCGGTGGCGACCCCGTTGCGCCTCCTCGGTGAAGCGCAAGGGGTCGAAACGATCCGGCTCCGGCCAGATGTCCTTCATGTGATGGGTATAGAGCGGATTGACGCCGACCGCGGTGCCGGCGGGAATTGTAAAACCCTTGAAGGTGAAGTCGCGCATGGCGCGGCGCGGCATCGAAGGCACCGGCGGCTTGATCCGCAGCGCTTCCTTGAACGCCATCTCGGACAGCGGCATCTTTTCGAGATCGTCGAAGCTGCTCGGCGCGCCCGGCGCGAGCCCGAGCGCGAGAACTTCCGCGCGCAGCCTGTCCTGCCAGTCCGGATTGGCGGCGAGCTCGCCGATGAAGGAGGTCAGCGACGAGGTCAGCGTGTCGTGCGCCGCCATCATCAGGAAGCTCATATGGTCGATGATGTCCTGCTCGGAGAGCAGCGCGCCGTCCTCATGGGTGGCGCGGCACAGCTGCGAGAACAGGTCATCGCCGCCATGATTGCCGCGGCGAAGCGGGATTTGTTCGCGGAAATAGGCGACGATGCGTTTGCGCCCCCTGACGCCGGCGGCCATCTGGGTGCCGGGCAGGGGACGGCGGATCGGGGCGACGGCAGCCGCGACCATGTCGACGAAGGCGCGGTTGATCTCGTCGACCTCCGGCCCGATATCGGCGCCGAGGAAGGACGCCGCGGCGAGATCCAGCGTGAGCTGCTTCATCGCGGGGTAGAGCTGCATCTCGCCGGGCTTGGCCTTCCACTGCGCGACTCGCGCGGAGATGCCGCGGTCGAGATCGCTGAGATAGGATTTCATCGGCCCGGACTTGAACGCGACCGACAGCGCCTTGCGGTGCAGCCGGTGCTCGTCGAAATCCAGCAGCATCAATCCGCGCGGAAACAACAGGCCGAGCACCTTGTTCCAGCCGTGGGTCGAGGAGAACAGCTTTTGCTGGTCGAACATCACCAGCTCGTTGGCCTCGGGCCCGAGCAGCACGACATTGGTCTCGCCGAACACATGGGTGCGGTAGACCGGGCCGTATTTGGCGCCGTTCGCCTCGATATGGCCCTTGGGATCGGCCAGCACCTGGAAGGTCTTGCCGATGATCGGCCATCCCTCGTCGCCGGGAATGTGCGTCAGCGCGTTGCGCTTGGGCGCGGTGAAGTCGGGCGCCGGTGCGGCAACATTCTGCATCGACATGACGATTGCTCCGGTTGGCAGGCTCCGCGAACATAGCACGATCTGGCCGCGATGAGCTGCGGTCGTCTTGCGCACAAAATCGTCACACCCCCCGCCGTCGTCCCGGGTTCGCGCTACACGCGTCCCGGGACGACGGGCTGAGCGCGTCCTATCGCTTCGCCGCTTCCTTCTGCAGATCCGGCGCGTTGACGGCGGGGATGGCGACGCGGCCGGCGCCGGTCACCTTCAGCGCCTCGGCCGCCTTCTCGTTCTCCATGATCTTGGCCATCACCGCCTGGCCCGCGCGCTCGAAGATCGCCCGGTTCTCGATCACGAATTTTTGTGACTTGCGCAGGCCGTCGATATAGCCGTTGATCTCCGGCACCACATAGCGCGCCACCAGGTCCCAGCTCCGGCGCGTGTTCTCCGGATTGGCCCAGTCGTGCACGAAGCCGATGACGGCGCCAACGCCGCCCGACACCTGCATCACGTTCTTGATCATTTTGACGAGATCGTCGGGCGTGCCGATGACGGAGGCGGCGCCCTCGACGAAGGCGGTCTTGTCCACGGCCTCGTCGGGCGAGGCGAAGGCGGTGAGGCCGGGCCGCTGCAGCGTGCCGACATTATATTCGTTGTGCCAGCGCATCAGCCCGGCGCCGGCCTCGCGTCGGGCCTGCTCGCGGGTCTCGGCGAGGTGCCAGGTCAGCAGCACGCGCCAGTCGGCGCGGTTGACTGTGGTGCCGTGCTTCTTGGCCGCGTCCTCGGCGAATTGCCATTGCTGTTGCAGCGACATCAGCCCCTGCGTCGTCATCGAGCCCAGCGAGATGATGCCGATGCCGTATTTGCCGGCGAGCGTCATGCCGGAGGGTGAGATCTGCGAGGCCACGACGAACGGCATCTCCTCCTGCAAGGGCAGGATCTGCAGCGCGGCGTCGTTCATGGTGAACCAATCGCTCTTGGCGGTGACGCGCTCGCCGTTGAAGAGCCGGCGGATGACGCCGATCGCCTCGTCCTGCCGGTCGCGCTGCGTCATCGGGTCGATGCCGAGCGTGTGCGCGTCGGAGGCAAGCGCACCCGGTCCGGAGCCGAAGATGGCGCGGCCGCCGGTCATGTGATCGAGCTGCACCATGCGCTGGGCGACGTTGAAGGGATGATGATAGGGCAGCGACACCACGCCGGTGCCGAGCTTGATCCGCTTGGTGCGCTCGCCGGCCGCAGCCAGGAACATCTCGGGCGAGGCGATCATCTCCCAGCCGGAAGAGTGATGCTCACCGCACCAGAACTCGTCATAGCCGAGCGCGTCGAGCTGCTCGACTAGGTCGAGATCGCGCCGGAACTGGAGCATCGGATGCTCCCCGATCGGGTGATGCGGGGCAAGGAAGGCTCCGAACTTCAGGCGCGCCATGGCGTTCTCTCCGGCTTTGATTTTCTATTTGTTGAGACGGCGAAGCTACGTGCCGGAGGCCGCGAACGCAATCGCGCGGTGTCCCGCGCGGCGGAATGCAGGCATGCGGCGAAGCGAGGTCCTTCGTCATGGCCGGGCTCGTCCCGGCCATCCACGCTCTTCGCGCGCGGAGACGAGCACGTGGATGCCCGGGACAAGCCCGGGCATGACGAGTTCGGAGCGCGCGAATCCTACCTCCGAGGTAATCGCGACACCGCAGGTGATCTGGGATGATCTGGCAACGATAGTTCGAGGCCACGCGCCGATGCATCAGATCGTCACACAACAGATCGATTCGACCCGCCGCTGGTGGGTGCTGGCCATCGTGGTGGCCGCCCAGTTCATGTTCGGCGTCGATGCCTTCATCGTGAACGTCGCCATTCCCACCATTGCAGTCGAGCTGGAGGCATCGCCCGCGCAGATCGAAGCGGTCATCGCGATCTACCTGATCGCTTATGCCACGCTTGTCGTCACCGGCGGCCGGCTCGGCGATATCCACGGCACCAAGACTGTCTTCTTGGCCGGCCTGCTCGGCTTCACGGCGACCTCGCTGTGGTGCGGGCTCGCGCAGTCCGGGGTGGAGCTGATCATCGCCCGCCTGGCGCAGGGCGCGACCGCGGCGCTGATGGTGCCCCAGGTGCTGGCGACGCTGCATCTGCTCTTTACGGACGAGACGCGCAGCCGCGCCTTCGCGATCTACGGCATCGTGCTCGGGCTGGCCGGCGCCGCAGGCTTCCTGCTCGGCGGTCTGCTGGTCACGATTGATCTTGCCGGCACCGGCTGGCGTTCGGTGTTCTTCGTCAACGTGCCCTGCGGCCTCGTCATTGCAACTGCCGCCTGGCGCATCATGCCGTCGGTGCCGCGGCGATCAGGGACGAGGCTCGATATCACGGGCAGCATGGTCCTGTTTGCGGGATTGCTCTGCCTGATCGGCCCGCTGCTGTTTGGTCACGATGTTGGCTGGGCACCCTGGCTGTGGGCCGTGATGGCGGTCGGTGGCGTCGTCCTCGTAGCATTCCTGAAGCTCGAGCACGCAGTCGCTCGTGCCGGCGGCATGCCTTTGATCGACCTCACGCTGCTGGCGGATGCCGCTTTCCTGCGCGGGCTTGGCGCCGCCTTCTTCTTCTTCCTTGCCAATCTCTCCTTCTACCTCGTCATGACGCTGTTCATGCAGCGCGGCCTGAAGATCCCGCCGCTCTCAGCCGGCATGGCCTTCATCCCGCTTGCGCTCGCTTTCGTCGTGGCCTCGCGCCACAGCGGCGCGCGGGCGCGTCATCGCGGCACCAAGGTGTTGATCGAAGGCTGCACGCTGCAGATCGCAGGCCTCGCCGCGCTCGCGCTTGTTGCAGCCTGTATCGATGCGCCATCGCCGCTTCTGCTCGCGTTCGTCATGATCATCTTCGGCTACGGTCAGGGATTGGTGATGGCGCCGCTCTCCGGCGCGGTGCTCTCGACCGTCAAGCCTGTCGCCGCAGGCTCGGCGTCCGGCATCTACGGCACGACGGCGCAGATCGGAAATGCGGCCGGAGTGGCCGCAATCGGCGCGGTGTTCTTCGCGATCGATGCCTTGCAATCAGCGCGCGCAGGATTTCTGGTCTCGCTTGCGCTGTTTGTGACATTAATCATGATCTGTGCCGCATTTCTGTCGTGGATGCGTCGCGCATCTGCGTGAAGCCGAGGCATTGCGGTTAATTCGTGCGGATTTCTGCGGAATTTCCCGTGATTTTCGTGGATCGACAGCGCACGGTCTTTTTATTTTGCAATGCAGCAACTATCTGGTTTGGCTGAACGTTGAAAGCCGCCCACCAGGAAGTTGCCGTGTCGTTAGCCAAAAATGTTGATCTGTTGAGACGTCTGCCGAGGCTGGACGGTCTGCGCTTTGCCGAGCTCGGCCGAAGCGCCGATGCGTCCAGTCCATTGGAAGAGGTCACCGGCTTCGGCCACAACCCGGGGGCCTTGCGCATGTTCGCGTTCGTGCCGGCGCAGTTGCAGAAGCCGCGCGCGCTGGTCGTCGTGCTGCATGGCTGCGGGCAGACGGCAGCGGGCTACGATCTCGGCGCGGGCTGGTCGACGCTCGCGAAGCACTATGGCTTCGCGCTGCTGATGCCCGAGCAGCAGCGGATCAACAACGGCAACACCTGCTTCAACTGGTTCAATCCGGAAGATACGGCGCGGGACAGCGGCGAGGCGCATTCGATCCGCGAGATGATCGCGCATATGGCGGAGGCGCATCGCATCGATCCCAGGCGCGTCTTCATCACCGGCCTGTCCGCCGGCGGCGGCATGACGTCGGTGATGCTCGCGACCTATCCGGAGGTCTTCGCGGCCGGCGCGGTCATTGCCGGACTGCCCTATGGCATCGCCTCGAATTTGCGCGAGGCACTGGACGGCATGTTTCATTCCCCGACGCGTCCCGCGCGCGAGCTCGGCGATCTCGTGCGCAACGCCTCGGATTATCGCGGCCCCTGGCCGAAGGTCTCGGTGTGGCACGGCAGCGCTGACCGCACCGTCAATCCCGGCAATGCCAACGAGATCGTCAAGCAGTGGCTCGATCTGCACGATCTGCCGGAAGCGCCGATGGCGGAGACCAATGTCGACGGCTATCCGCGCCAGGCCTGGTGGGGCAAGGACGGCGAGACGCTGGTCGAGTCCTACGCCATCACCGACATGGCGCACGGCACGCCGCTGGGGCTGGCCGACAACGACCAGCGCTATGGCGTCGAAGGCGCATTCCTGATCGAGGCCGGCATTTCCTCGTCCTATCACATCGCAAAGTTCTTCGGCCTCACCGGCTGGATTGCAGACGCTGCAAAGGCGGAGGCCAAGCCTACAAGCAAGTCTACAAGCAAGCCTGTAGCGCAACCGGCACTGACGCCCGCGCCGCATCTCGCCCGCTCGATCCGCGCCGCGGTCGCCGAACGGCCGGCCGAGCAGACGCGCGAGGAGGCTCGCAGCTTCGATCTCGGCGAGATCATCACGCGCGCACTGACCGCCGCGGGATTGATGAAGTAACCCCAAACTCCGCTGTCGTCCCGGACAAGCGCGCCCCAAGCGCGCGCCGATCCGGGACCCATAGCCACAGGGCAAAGTGAGGCGCGAAGGTGCAACTCCGAGCCCCCGCAAGTCACGGCTTCGTGTGGTTATGGGTCCCGGATCTTCGCTTGTCCGGGACGACAGCGGAGTTTGTAGCGATGTCGTCGCGTCAGCCCGCGGAAACTACGCCGTCTGACCGATCCACTCGATCGGCGTCACCGTCACCTCGCCGCCGGCGACCTTCCGCGTCATCTCCTGATAGGCTTTGAAGAAGTCGCGCGATTGCAGTGCCTTCTGCGCGGCATCGTCGGCGACGCTGGCGAGATGGAAATAGCTGCCGTCGTGGCGATTCTTCAAGACACGATAGCCGATCCGGCCCGTCAGCTCGGGATCGCCGTCGATCGCCTTGATGAAGCGGCCGACCTCCTGGTGCCAGGCTTCCGTGGTGCCGTTCCTGAATTCATATCTGATCATGAAGTGCTTCATGTGACGCTCCCTGTTCGTCGTGTGCGTCATCATCTGCGGCTCGCAAACGATCCTGCAAGTATGGACAAAATTGATAGTATGGACTTTTTCGACGTTGCTCCTATCCTCGCGTGAGGCGTGGCTAACGCGTGGAGGAGACGACATGGCGAAGGCGAACCCGGCGCGCATCTGCCCGGTCGCGGCCTTTCAGAAGATGATCAGCGGCAAGTACAAGCTGCGCATCGTCTGGGACCTCAAGGACGGCCCGCGCCGCTATGGCGAGATCCGCAGCGGCCTGTTGCGCGGCACGGAAGGCAGCGCCGAGATCACCCCGCGCGTGCTCAGCCGTGAATTGAAGGCCCTGACCGCGAGCGGCCTGATCGACCGCAAGGATTTCGGCGAAGTGCCGCCAAAGGTCGAATATCGCTTGACCCGCAAGGGCAAGAGCTTCGTGCCCGTCGTCGCGGCGATCCGCGACTGGGGCGATCGTCACCTCAGTGAAGCGGTGTCGCTTGTGGACGCGGCAGAATAAAAGCTCACATCTCGCCGGTGATGAACGGATTGGTCATCCGTTCCTGGCCGATGCTGGAGCCGGCGCCATGGCCGCAGATGAAGCCGACATCGTCGCCGAGCGGCAGCAGTTTTGTCAGGATCGAGTTGATCAGCGTCGCATGACTGCCGCCCGGCAAATCGGTGCGTCCGACCGAACCGGCGAACAGGACGTCGCCGACATGGGCGAAGCGCAGCTCCTTGTTGAAGAACACCACGCTGCCGGGCGAGTGGCCGGGGCAGTGGAAAATATCGAATTGCAAGCTGCCGATCGACACGCTGTCGCCTTCGGTGAGCCAGCGGTCCGGCGCGAAATTGCGCACGCCGGTCATGCCGAAGCGTGCGCCGCTGTCGACGACGTTGTCGAGCAGGAACTTGTCGGCTTCATGCGGCCCCTCGATCGGCACCTTCAGTGCATCGCGCAGATCGGCGGCGCCGCCGACATGGTCGATATGGCCGTGCGTCAGCCAGATCTTCTCCACGGTGACGCCGGTCTGCTTGATCGCGTCCAGGATCTTCGGCACGTCCCCGCCGGGATCGATCACCACGGCCTTCTTGCTGGGCTCGTCCCAGATGATGGTGCAGTTCTGCTCGAACAGCGTCACGGGAACGATGATCGCGCCGGCCTTGGATTGCGAAGAGTCTTGGGAGTCATTTTGCTCGGTCATGGCGCCACAATGCCGATTTTTGCCATGCCGCCAAGCAAAAGATTCGGCCAAAGATCTGGAATGGAGCCTGGAACAATCACGCCCGCCGTCACACGGCCGTCCCAATTGGCTCGCCAATTTGAACCGGGGCGCTGCTGTCGCGTTCTTCCGCCCGAGGCGCAGATTTATGGATGGGTCCTCCAGCATGGCTCAGGGCGATAGCAACTGGTGGCGCGACGGCATCTTCTATCAGATCTACCCGCGCTCCTTTCAGGATTCGAACAATGACGGCGTCGGCGATCTAGCCGGCATTTTGCGGCGGCTGCCTTATGTGAGATCGCTCGGCGTCGATGCGATCTGGCTGTCGCCGATCTTTCCCTCGCCGATGGAGGATTTCGGCTATGACATCGCCGACTATACCGGCATCGAGCCGCTGTTCGGCACGATGGAAGATTTCGATGCGCTGATCGCGGCCGCCCACGACAACGGCCTGAAGCTGATCCTCGACCTCGTGCCGAACCACACCTCCGATCAGCATCCCTGGTTCGTCGAGAGCCGCGCCTCGCGCGACAATCCCAAGCGCGACTGGTACATCTGGCGCGATCCGGCACCCGACGGCGGGGTGCCGAACAACTGGCTGTCCGAGTTCGGCGGCAGCGCTTGGCAGTTCGACGAGACCACGGGGCAATATTATTACCACGCCTTCCTCGCCCAGCAGCCGGACCTGAACTGGCGCAATCCGGACGTCCGTGCCGCGATCTACGACGTGATGCGGTTCTGGCTCGACAAGGGCGTCGACGGCTTTCGCGTCGACGTGATCTGGCACCTGATCAAGGATGCCGAATTCCGCGACAACCCGCCCAATCCGCACTACGTCGAGGGACGGCCGCCGAACGAAAGGATCATGACGCAATATTCCACCGACCAGCCGGAGGTGCATGACGTGATCGCCGAGATGCGGCGCGTCACCGACGAATTCGGAGCCCGCGTGCTGATCGGCGAGATCTATCTGCCGCTGCATCGCCTCATGGCCTATTACGGCAACGATCTCACCGGCGCGCAGATGCCGTTCAATTTCGCGCTGCTCTTGACCTTCTGGAGCGCGCGCTCGATCGAGAAGATCATCGAGGATTACGAGAAGGCGCTGCCGCGCGGCGCCTGGCCGAACTGGGTGCTCGGCAATCACGACCGCCCGCGGGTCGCAAGCCGTGTCGGGCCGGAGCAGGCCCGCGTCGCCGCCATGCTGCTGCTGACGCTGCGCGGCACGCCGACGCTCTATTACGGCGACGAGATCGGCATGCACCAGGTGGCGATCGCGCCGGAGGACGTGCGCGACCCCTTCGAGAAGAACGTGCCCGGCATCGGTGTCGGCCGCGACGGCTGCCGCACGCCGATGCAGTGGGATGCGACCGAATTCGCCGGCTTCTCGGCGGCGCGGCCGTGGCTGCCGCTGCCGGAGCACTATGTGCGCGACAATGTCGTCAATCTCGAAGCCGACGCGCGCTCGATCCTCAACCTCTACAGACGCCTGATCACCCTGCGGAAGAGCAGTCGGCCGCTGGTCGCGGGCGATTATCATCCGATTGCGGCACAAGGCGATCTCCTGATCTATCGCCGCGAAGCCGAGGGGCAGGCGGTGATCGTGGCGCTCAATCTCGGCCCCGATCCGGTCGCGGTGACGACGAGTGCGATACGTTTCGGCAGCAGCATACTGCTGTCAACGTTCCTGGATCGCGACGACGAGCGCATTGAAGGCGTGCTGGATCTGCGTGGCAATGAGGGGGTAATCGTCGCTCCGCCGTAGCGGTCGTCCCGGACAAGCGCAGCGCAGATCCGGGACCCATAGCCACAGGGAGTGGTTTGGCGAAGACTCGGAGTGATCAGCGCGCCCCAGACTTCTCCCTGTGATTATGGGTCCCCGCTTTCGCGGGGACGACAGCGGAGGGGACGGCTGCGGTGGAGTATAGCGATGCGTAGATGCTCTTACCCCGGATGCTTCTTCCCCCGCGCCGTAGTCCCGTCGATATCACTCCGCTTCAGCAGATAATCCAGCCCGCCGACGCGGTACCAGCGATAGCCATACGGCTCCAGCACGATTCGGTGCTGGCCGCGCTTGTCGACGTGGCTGTGGTCCTCCGCGAGCAGATTGATCAGGTGCGCGCCGGCCTCGTCCGGCAGCCCCACCGAGAACGCGATCTCGCGCGGCTTCTCGTCGAGATTATGCACGAACAGCACCGAATTGTTGCGCCAGTCGTAGCGCATGATGAACACGGCGGGATCGCGCACCGGAATGATCGCGAAATCGCCCCAGCCGATTTCAGGCACCTCCTTGCGCATGCGGACGATGCGCTCGGTCCAGTTCAGCATCGAGTTGGGATCGCGCCGCTGTTTTGCGACATTGACGTGCGGATAGCCGTAAGGCCCCTTGTCGATCACAGGGCAGGCCGGCTTGTTGCTCTTGGTGAAGCCGCCATGCGGCTCGGTCGACCATTGCATCGGCGTGCGCGCGCAATTGCGTTCCGGCAATGAGAGATCGTCGCCCATCGCGATCTCGTCGCCATAGCGGATGACGGGCGTTCCCGGCAGCGTGCACATCAGGCTGTAGGCGAGCTCGAGCCGCCTGCGGTCGCCGCCGAGCATCGGCGCGAGGCGCCGCCTGATGCCGCGGTCATAGAGCTGCATGTCCTTGTCGGGGCCGAAATTCCTGAACACGGTGTCGCGCTGGGCCTTGGTCAGCCGTCCCAGATCGAGCTCGTCGTGATTGCGCAGGAACAGGCCCCATTGCGCCGTCGCCGGCCGCGGCTTGGTCGCCTTCAACGCTTTCGCCAGCGGCCGCGAATCTGCGGAGGCCAGCGCATAGAACAGGTGCTGGTTGACGTGGAAGTTGAACATCATGTGCATGCGGTCGGCATCGCGGCCGAAATATTCCATGTCCGTCTTCGGCAGCACGTTGGCTTCGGCGAGGATGATGGCGTCGCCCTGCCGCCATTGCAGGAATTCGCGGAACGCGCGCAGCATGTCGTACTGCTCGACCGGCTTCTTCACTTTCGCGCCCTTGGTCGCGATCACGAAGGGCACGGCGTCCATGCGGAAGCCGGAGACGCCGAGCTGGATCCAGAATCCCATGATCTTCAGGATCTCGGCCTGCACATGCGGGTTCGACGTGTTGAGGTCGGGCTGGAAATCGTAGAAGCGGTGGAA
This sequence comes from Bradyrhizobium sp. AC87j1, assembly GCF_002936975.1. Classification (NCBI taxonomy): domain Bacteria; kingdom Pseudomonadati; phylum Pseudomonadota; class Alphaproteobacteria; order Hyphomicrobiales; family Nitrobacteraceae; genus Bradyrhizobium; species Bradyrhizobium sp. AC87j1. The sequence continues at coordinate 787 of NZ_PTFE01000109.1, read as the reverse complement.
GTAATACGCGCCCGCTTCCTTGTCGCGCGTCCAGGTCGATTTCTGCACGCCGGGAAACACCATGCCCTTGTTGGCACCGGCCGGCTTCTTGTCGGACCACACATACCAGTCGCGGTATGGCGAGTTCTTGTCGCGCCGCGCCTCCTTGAACCAGTGATGCTGATCCGAGGTGTGGTTGACGACGAGATCGATGATAATCCGGATGCCGCGCTGCTTGCAGCCATGGGCGAACTCGACGAAATCGCCGAGTGTGCCGTAGCGCGCATCGACGCTGTAATAATCGGCGATGTCGTAGCCGTCGTCGCGGCCGGGCGAGGTCTGGAACGGCATCAGCCAGATCGTGGTGATGCCGAGGCCGTGCAGATAGTCGAGCCGGCGGAGCAGGCCCTTGAAGTCGCCGACGCCGTCGCCGTTGGCGTCCATATAGGAGCCGACGGAGAGGCAGTAGATCACGCCGTTCTTGTACCAGAGATCGTCGATCATCCGCGCAGCCTCGGTGGTTCCGCCGAGGTGCGGCGGCTGCGTGATAAGTGCGTGGGGGAGGGGAGGTTCCGTTGGCTGTCGTTCCCGCACACTCACTGTCGTCCCGGACAAGCGCAGCGAAGCGGAGCGCAGATCCGGGACCCATAACCACAGGGAGGAATTTGACGAAGATTCGGAGTTACCTTTCAGCCCTACAACGACCCCCTGTGGTTATGGTCCCCGCTTTCGCGGGGACGACGGCGGAGATCGAGGCTGCGCTTAGCCTCCATCGAGCAGTGTGCGGGCACACCGGAATCGGTTATCC
>NZ_PTFE01000108.1:0-23875 GCF_002936975.1 Bradyrhizobium sp. AC87j1 | reverse complement strand
GCGTACCACCGGGCGGGCTATTGGGCAAACCCGGAACCCCGCCCGGGCCGACCGGACCGGGGAGGCCGGGTACGCGTTGCTGCGCCGGCTGTTCGTTGGCATCGGTAAGCTGCACCGTCCACGCCCGCTGCTCGCCGGTATCGACCTCGAAATAGCCGGTCCGGTCATAGCCCCGCGCGAGGCAATCCTCGGTGCCGCGGATGGTGAACTCCTTGTCGCGCGAGCACATGAAGGCCTGCCCCGACCACTCGCCTCCGCGGTCGTAGTCGATGGCGTAGATGTAATAGTAACGGGCGACCAACGTTCCCCGCAGCAGGGTCTCGCAGGAGCGGGACGAGATGTTCCACCAGCCCTCGGTGGTCCAGCCCTCGGCGTCCTTGTAGCCGAGCGCAATGCCGACCCGGCTCGACGTGTTGTTGCAGAGACGGAAATCGGCGGAGGCCGGGCTGCTCCACAAGCACAGCAGGCCAATCGCCAGCACCGGGACCAACCGGGCGAGCATGCGAAGGGGGGAGCGGGGAGATTCGGCGATCATTGTCGCGGAAGCTATATCAGATCATTGGCGATTTGGCGTAGGGGGCCGGGGAACTGCCTCAAGGCCGGGTTCGGGTGGGTTTGCGCCGGGATATGGCAAAATCTGTGACAGGACCCACCTGATCCCGTAAGGGTGACCGCAATCGGGGCAGGCCCAAAGGGAATATCAAGGGACACAGCCATGGCAATCGACGACAAAACCAGAACGGAGCTCGAGGCGGCCGCTTTCCGGCGTCTGGTCGATCATCTGAAGTCGCGGACGGATGTCCAGAACATCGACATGATGAATCTGGCGGGCTTCTGTCGCAACTGCCTGTCCAACTGGCTCAAGGAAGCCGCCGACGCCCAAGGCGTCGCCTTAAGCAAGGACGAGAGCCGGGAGGCCGTCTACGGCATGCCCTACGAGACCTGGAAGTCGAAATACCAGGGCACGGCCACGCCAGAACAGCTCGAGACGATGAAGAAGGTCCATCCCCACGGGCACGGGCACTGAGGAATTCCGTTTCGTCATTTCGGGGCGATGCAAAGCATCGAACCCGGAATCTCGAGATTCCGGGTTCGCCCTTCGGACGCCCCGGAATGACGACGTCATCTCCTGTGGGCGCGCTGTGGACGAGCGCGATGCTGCCTTGAACGCAGTCGGTACCAACCCTAAGGGTCTACCAGCACGCGCGGTGAGGGATGCCGGCGTCACCTCGTTTTGCCAGTTCCATTGGGAGTACCTAGATGGCCACCTCCGCCGCCGTTCGCGACGACGAGCCCGCGACGAAATTTGCCAAGGACCAGCTCAAATCCATCATCGAGCGCATCGAGCGGCTGGAGGAAGAGAAGAAGGCGATCTCCGACGATATCCGCGACGTCTATGCCGAAAGCAAAGGCAACGGCTACGACGTCAAGGCGCTGCGCACCATCGTGCGCATGCGCAAGCAGGACCCCAACGAGCGCGCCGAGGCCGAGACGATTCTCGAGACCTACATGCAAGCGCTGGGCATGCTCTGAGGCGTTCGCGCCTCAAGCACGACTGCGGTAGCCCGGATGGAGCGACAGCGAAATCCGGGTTCTCGCAGTGTGAAAGCAATCCCCGGATTGCGCCGCGCTCCATCCGGGCTACAAATTGCGCGTGTTTCGTTTGCGAACGGAGTCGCGAATGACTGCGCCACCGCTGCCGCGCGAGGTGAACCGTGCCTTTGGCGCTCTTCCAACGCCGATCGGCAAGCGGCTGCTTCAGGTGCGCGCGCTGATCTTCGCGACGGCCGCGGCGTATGAAGAGGTCGGCCGGCTCACCGAGACGCTGAAATGGGGCGAGCCGGCATATCTGACCGACGAGACCGGCAGCGGCTCGACGATCCGGCTCGGCCGCGTCAAGGACTCCGCACACGCCGCCATCCTGTTCAATTGCAAGACGACGCTGATCGATAGCTTCCGCGAACGCTTTCCCGATCGGTTCGAATACCGGCAGACCCGGGCGGTGTTGTTGCCGGTGGTGGGCAAGCTGCCAAGCCGCGAGCTATCGGTCTGCCTGTCGCTGGCGCTGACGTATCATCTGGACCGGCGAGCGAGGAAAGCGCGGTAGGGCACTTGTAGCCCGGATGGAGCGCAGCGAAATCCGGGGCCTCTTAACACGCGCGACTGTTCCCGGATTGCGCTGCGCTCCATCCGGGCTACGAGATCGAGTTCGTGGAAATCGCCGCTTCTATCAGCGCAGCGCGGCGGTGCGCATGACGAACGACGTCGTCTGGAGCTTCGCGGTCGCGCTGCCCGAAAAACTGTCGCAGGACAGGCCGTGCATCGGGTCGTCGACAAAGCCCATCGCGATCACGGCCTGCGGCTTGACGAAATAGCCGCGCAGCGCGGCCGTATCGAGCTCGCCCATCAGCGTGACCGACATCGCGCGGCTGGCGCTCGGCGACAGCATCACGATCTTGAGCCAGATGCTCTCGCTCTTGGAGGCCGAGAGGCGGGTCGCGGTCGCGACCGCACCGTCGACGCTCTTGCCGACCACCGTGTTGATTTCGGTCGCCTGAGCGATGCTGCGCGACGCGGGACGGGCCGAGCGCGGGATCGGCGCGGAGGCGGCGACGACATTGGCGCGATCGACCGGGGAGGCGGCCGGCGCGAAAGCCAGCGCCTGAAGGGCCGTGTTGGACACGCTCGCGGTTGCTTGCGGATCGGTGGCAGAGGCGAGCGCCTGGCGGGCCTTCAGCGCAGCGATTTGCGCCGGCGTCGCCTGCTGCGGCGCGGCCGGGACATCATCCCAGAAGCCGCGGGCATTGATGATGTCGGCCGGGGTCTCCGGCTTGCCGTCCGCAGATTTGGGTGCCGGCTTGTCAGCCACCGGCGCGGGCTTCGGCTTGGGCGGCGCGACGAGCTGTGCGTCGGCCGAGGCGAGCTGGATCGCGGCGGCGATCTGCGGCTTGGCGCGCGGCGTCGGCACCGGATCGGCGGGCTTGGCTGCGGCTGCGACGACAGTTGCTGCCGCCGGCTTGGCGGCCGGCGCGGGCGCGCCCTCGTCGTCCTCGTCGCTGCTGGCGGCCGGAGCGGCGGACTTGCCCTTGAACAAAGCGGCGAAGAAGTTCGGCTTGCTGCTGGAGTCGTCGCCATTGCCGCGGCGCTCGATCTCGGCCTTGGCGAGCTCATAGTTCTTCAGCGGCACGCCGTCGGTCGGCAGATGCACCGTCTTTCCGTCCGGGAAGACGCGGGCGAGCTGGTCATGCGTCATCCGCGGCCAGTGCCGGACGCTGCCGGTATCCAGATGCACGAAGGGGGAGCCGGAGGTCGGATAGAAGCCGACGCCGCCGCGCTGGAGGCGCAGGCCGGCGAAGCGGATCTGCTCCAGCGGCACGCCCGGAATGTAGAAATCCATCGCATGGCCCAGCATGTGCCGGCTGGCGCGCGCCACACCCGAGGAGCGGCGGCGGAGCATGGCGTTGGTGGCGGGGGAGCGGTAGGAGGAGATGATCTGGATCGGCTGCTTGCCGTCGACGTCGCGGTAGACTTCCCAGAGGATATCGAAGAGGCGGCGGTCCATGACCGTCTCGTCCTGGGTGCGCCAGTCGCGCAGGAAGTGATTGAGCTGCTTCAGCGCCGCTTCGTCATAGCGGCCATCGCGCTTGAAGGTGACGGTCAGGTCTTCGCCGGAATGGGTGTGGTGGAAGGAGAGCGTCTTGGTCTCGTTCAGCGCGGCGGCGTTATGAACCGAGCCTGCGCCCGCAAGCAGCAATATGGCAGCAAGACCGATCCGCGAACCGGTCTTCACTCCCGCATGGGACAACGACAGCACAGCAAGTTGGCGTGCGAGACCAGTCAGCACGTATGAGCCCACCCAGTCGACGAGCGTTCAAAATGGACTCTCCCGCCAACCCCGTAGCAGCGCGAAAGAGGATGAACGCTTTCTTAAAGCGAGAAGGTTAATTCGAGGTTGACCTTCCCGCGCCCAAACCAAGTCAGACTACAATCCTAACCCGTTGAGTGTGGCAAAAAAACGCCCGGTGCCGGGAGCCAGGTGGACAATGGTTAACGTTAAACGGCCCCATCCATGGGACGGGGCCGTTGATATCGTTGTGGAATTCGAAAAGCTGAGGCCCCGCAGCCTTACCGGGTGAACACCCGCTGCTGGGGCCGGCGGCCAACCGGAGCCGGCGGCGGGGTCGGGGCCCCGCCTCCGAACAGCCGCTCGAAGAAGTTCGGGCCCGACGAGCCGAAGCCACCGCCATTGTTGGCCACGGCCACGCCTGAGGGCAGGGTCGTCGCCGGGCGCGAATAGCTCGGCTGCGAGTGCGCAACGACGGCCTCGAGATCCTTGCCGCGGTTGTTCTTCAGGATGTTGATCATGGTCGCGTCGCGGCCATAGACGTCCTTGCGGAACTGCAGCTTGCCGGCATCGTCCACAAAGGCGGTCTGATAGGTGATGTTGACCGGGACCGGAGTCGGGAATTTCAGGTCGATCTCGCTCTTGCCGTACATGCTGCGCACGCGCTCGGGCGTGTACTTCTCGTTCGGCATGGTGATGTTGAGCAGTACGGACGCGTACTGATCCGGGTTCTGCACGCGCATGCAGCCATGGCTGAAGGCGCGATCTTCCCTGGCGAACAGGTTCTTGTCCGGCGTGTCGTGCTGATAGACCAGGAACTTGTTCGGGAAGTTGAAGCGAACGCGGCCGAGCGCGTTGGCCTCACCGGGCGGCTGCGAGATGTGCACCGAGCCGTCGCGGTTCTGTTCGAGCTTGAGGCCCATGCGCTGCAGCACGGTCGGGTCCTGCTGAAGCGCCGGCAGATACTCGTTGTAGACGATCGACGGCGGTACGTTCCAGGTCGGATTGACCGTGATGTACTTCATCGTCTCGGTGAGCAGCGGCGTCGCGTGCGTGCCCGGCTTGCCGGTGACGACGCGGGTGGTCCAGACCTGCTGGCCGCGCTGCATCACCTTCAGGGTGTAGTCGGGAATGTTGAGGATCACATAGGCATCACCCAGCGCGGGCGCGCCGAGATCGCGCGGCAGCCAGCGCCAGCGCTCCATGTTCACCAGCACCACGTCGATCTGCTTGTCGCGCTTCGGGGTGTTGAGCGCCTTGACCGTCTTGTCGTCGAGGATGCCAGTCGCCTTCATCTCCGCGCCGCTCTGGAATTTTCGCACGGCGTCGGCGACCGCTGCGTCATAGCGGGTGTCGCTGGCGTTCTCGGCAAGGCCGAGCTTGGCGCGGAGTTGCGGCACGCGCGCATCTTCCACGACGATCTCAGCCTGCTTCTTGCTGGCCGGGGTGTATTTCAGCGCCGGACCGTCGGCGATCTCGATCACCGGGCCGTTGCCTTGACCGCGAAGCTCGGCGAGCTTGGCCTTCAGCTCCTTGTAGAGCTTGTGCGGCGGATTGTAGCTGTCGAGCGCAGCGGAGGCATCCGTCGCGGTCGTGACCTTGGCGAGCACCTCGTTCGGGTCGACCGGATGCTCGGGATAAAGGATGTCGCCGCTGACCTGCGACCAATGCATGCGGCCGCTCTGGGCCTGGCGCGCATAGTCGAACATGCTGGCGGTGAGCTTGAGCTCGGCATCGGCCAGCGCATCGGGCGTGGTGGCGCTGGCGAAGTCCGGCACCGGATAGTCGGCGGGATTGAGGCCGTCGGACGCCGCGTCCTTCAGCCGCGCGATGACGCCCTTGGCCGCGGTGGTCAGGCTGCCGCCCTGTGTCCAGATCGGCGCGAAGTCGCGTGCGCCATAAAACTTCTCGATCGCCGCGCGCTCGTTCTTGCGGTCGAAATGGCGCGAGGTCTTGGCGCCGATGATGTCCTTGAGCTTATCGGCGACCGGCTGGTCGGCGGCGGGAACGTTGCTCGCAGCCTTCACGGGCTCAACGGCAGGAGCCGCAGCCGTGGCGGGTGCCGCAGGCGCAGCCGGCATGGCGGTGTCTGCCTTGGCCGGCTCGGTCTTTGCAGGCTCGGTCTTCGCAGGTTCGGTCTTGGCGGTCTCGCTCTTCGGCGCCTCGGTGGCGGGCGTGGTGGCGACGTCGGAAGGCTTGGTCTCGACTTTGTCGGGGGCCGGCGCGACGTCAGCCTTTACGGGCGCCTGTGCCGGCTCCTTGGCGGAATCCTGCACCGTGGCGGTGGTGTCGAGCTTGATATCGGAGGCGGTCGGGGGCGGGACGTTGGCCGGCTCGGGGCGCGGGATCGCGGCTTCGATCGCGAGCTCGGCGGCGCTGCTGCGCGCCTGATCTTGCGCCAGGGCCGAGCTGGCCGACACCGTGAGGAAGGTCGCTGCGACCGTCATCAAGACACGGTCGAAGCCCGCACGGTGGTTCAAACAGTCACGCATTGTGTCGCACCCCTCGGGTGAACTGTCCCTCGTGGAACAGCTTTGTTATCGCCTATTGAGCTTCGGCTAAATCGCGCCGGCCTCTCGAAAGTTGCACGCCTGCACGCAACGATTCATACGCAGACGATATACAGGCCCCGGTTTTGCAGCCAGCGCTAACCGGGACAACTCACGCCAAACTGACTTCAAGGGAGCCTCTTGGCAACGGATTGTGCGCCTGCACAGCGCGCTTTTCCCTGTGTCTGTCACTTCCAAGTCACGGTTCAAGAAGCAGTCGATTTCTGTCGTCAGGCGAACGGCTTACAGCCGCTCCCGCATCGCCGCGCGAACCCTCGTTCGCATGGTGCTCAGTGCGTCTCCTCGCCGCTTTTCCCGCCATGTCCGGGAACCCCGGCCTCGTCGAGTTTGCGGTAGAGGGTGGACCGGCCAATTTTGAGGCGGCGAGCCACCTCGGACATCTGGCCGCGGTAGTGCGAGATCGCGAAGCGGATGATCTCGTTCTCCATGTCCTCCAGCGAGCGGACATCGCCGGTCGCGGTGAGCAGGGCGAGCGTGCCCACCGCCGGGAGCGGCGCGATTGGTATTTCATTACCCGATACCAACGAAGGGGTCGCCGCCGGCTCGAGCATCAGCGGAGCAGTCGGAATCTCGGTTACGGGATGCGGCTGCGAAGCGAGCAGAGGGAAGTCACCGAGGCCGAGCTGGTCGCCGTCGCTCATCACCACCGCGCGGTAGACTGCGTTCTCGAGCTGGCGGATGTTGCCGGGCCAGTCGAGCTGGGCAAGATGGGCCATGGCTTCGCCGCTGATGCCGGTGATCGCGCGGTTCTCCTCGGCGGCAAACCGCGCCAGGAAATGCCGGAGCAGATGCGGGATGTCCTCGCGCCGGGCCCGGAGCGAGGGGATCGTCAGCGGCAGCACGTGCAGGCGATAGAACAGGTCTTCCCGGAAGTGTCCTTGTTTCACCCGCTCCAGCAGCCGGCGATTGGTTGCCGAGACGATGCGGACATCGACCTTGACGGGCTTGCGGCCGCCGACCGCCTCGACCGCGCCTTCCTGGAGCGCGCGCAGCAGCTTGACCTGCGCGGTCAGCGGCAGCTCGCTGACCTCGTCCAGAAACAGCGTGCCACCATGGGCCTCGACGAACTTGCCCATGTGCCGCTCGGTCGCGCCGGTGAAAGCGCCCTTCTCGTGGCCGAACAGAATGGACTCGACGAGGTTGTCGGGGATCGCGCCGCAATTGACGGCGACGAAGGGCTTGGCCTTGCGCTCGCCGCTGCCATGGATGGCGCGCGCGAACATCTCCTTGCCGACGCCGGACTCGCCTTCGATCAGAACGGGAATCGCGGAGTTCGCCGCCTTCTGCGCGGCGCGCATCACGCCAGCCATCGCCTCGGCGCGGGTGATGATGTCGGAGAACGTGAGCCGGCCCTCGCGGCTGTGCCGGATGCGTTGCAATTCGCCCTTGAGCGCGGAGGCGTTGAGCGCGTTGCGCAGCGAGACCTGGAGCCGCTCCACACCGACCGGCTTGACCACGAAATCGGCAGCGCCGGCGCGCATCGCCGAGATCACGTTGTCGATGCCGCCATGGGCGGTCTGCACGATGACGGGGACGCTGAGACCTGCTTCGCGGATTTTCGCCAGCACGCCCATGCCGTCGAGGCCGGGCATCACGAGATCGAGGATGACGGCGTCGATGGCCGGCGCGTCGGGGGCGGTAAGGGCGGCGATCGCGGCGTCACCGGAGTCCACGACGACCGTCTCATAGCCGCATTTCTGCACCATGTTCTCGACCAGCCGGCGGGCTACGGCGTCGTCATCGGCGATCAAAATACTGGCAGCCATGGTGTTCCCCGCACGCTACTACTATCTGTCTCGAATCGGGGCACTCTGGCCGAAGCCGATTAACGCACTCTTAAACCTTGATGCCTCCGCCCGCCGTCGCGCTTGTTGAACACAGGTTTCCCACACAATGAATTCGCGCTCCAAGCCTGCCCTTAAAAAGTCCGCTCTCCACAAGCCAGCCACCAAGAAATCCCCCGCCAAGAAATCCCCCGCCAAGAAATCTGCCGTCAAGACGAAGTCCTCCGGGTCTTCACTCGCAAAGCCCGCGAGCAAGACCGGCAAGCTTCCGGAGTGGAACCTGGCCGATCTCTATTCCGGGATCGATGCGCCGGAAGTGGCGCGCGATCTCGAAACGATGGATGCCGACTGCGTCGCGTTCGAGACGGACTACAAGGGCAAGCTGGAGACAGGGACAGCAAACGAAGATGGCGGAAAATGGCTCGCGGAAGCCGTGCGACGCTATGAGGCAATCGACGATCTTGCCGGCCGTCTCGGTTCCTATGCCGGGCTCGTCCACGCCGGCGACAGCGTGGACCCTGCGATTTCAAAGTTTTACGGCGATGTGTCGGAGCGGCTGACGGCGGCGTCCACGCATTTGCTGTTCTTTGCGCTCGAGCTCAATCGTGTCGATGACGATATTTTGAACCGGGCCATGCAAGCGCCCGAGCTCGCGCACTACCGTCCCTGGATCGAGGATCTGCGCAAGGAGAAGCCGTATCAGCTCGACGACAAGCTCGAGCAGCTTTTCCTGGAGAAGGCGCAGACCGGCTATTCCGCCTTCAACCGGCTGTTCGACCAGACCATCTCCGGACTGCGCTTCAAGGTCGGGGCCAAGGAGCTGGCGATCGAGCCGACGCTCAATCTGCTGCAGGACCGCGACGGCGCCAAGCGCAAGAGCGCGGCCGAGGCACTGGCAAAAACCTTCAAGGCCAATGAGCGGACCTTTGCGCTGATCACCAACACGCTCGCCAAGGACAAGGACATCTCCGACCGCTGGCGCGGCTTCCAGGACGTCGCGGATTCCCGCCATCTGAACAACCGCGTCGAGCGCGAAGTGGTGGATGCGCTGGTCGCCTCGGTGCGGGCGGCCTATCCAAAGCTGTCGCATCGCTATTACGCGTTGAAGGCGAAGTGGTTCGGCAAGAAGCGGCTCGCTTATTGGGATCGCAATGCGCCGCTGCCCTTTGCCGCGACCGATACCATCGGCTGGCCCGACGCGCGCAACATGGTGCTGACGGCCTATCGCGGCTTCTCGCCCAAAATGGCTGATATCGCCGAGCGCTTCTTCACCGATCGCTGGATCGACGCGCCGGTGCGGCCGGGCAAGGCGCCGGGCGCATTCTCACATCCGACCACGCCGTCGGCGCACCCTTATGTGTTGATGAACTACCAGGGCAAGCCGCGCGACGTGATGACGCTCGCCCACGAGCTCGGCCATGGCGTGCACCAGGTGCTGGCGGCGAAGAACGGCGCGCTGATGGCGCCGACGCCGCTGACGTTGGCCGAGACCGCCAGTGTGTTTGGCGAGATGCTGACGTTCAGGCGGCTCCTTGCCCAGACCAAAAATGCAAAACAGCGCCAGGCGCTGCTCGCCGGCAAGGTCGAGGACATGATCAACACCGTGGTGCGGCAGATCGCGTTCTACTCGTTCGAGCGCGCGGTCCACACCGAGCGCAAGAACGGCGAGCTCACCGCGACGCGGCTCGGCGAGATCTGGCTGTCGGTGCAGGGCGAGAGCCTGGGTCCAGCGATCGAGATCAAGGCGGGCTATGAGAACTACTGGATGTACATCCCGCACTTCATCCATTCGCCATTCTACGTTTACGCCTATGCGTTCGGCGATTGCCTCGTGAACTCGCTCTACGCGGTCTACGAGAACGCGAACGAGGGCTTTGCCGAGCGTTATCTCGACATGCTAGCTGCCGGCGGCACCAAGCATTATTCCGAGTTGCTGCGGCCGTTCGGGCTCGATGCCAAGGACCCGAAGTTCTGGGACGGCGGCCTGAGTGTCATCGCGGGGATGATCGACGAGCTGGAGGCGATGGGCTGAGGCGGGTAGCTGCTCCAGACGCCAAACAGAGCGTAAAACATCTGTTGAACGGCCCTGACTAGTGGTGTTATACATATGTATAACGTCCTTGAGGCAAGCCCATGAAGATCGAGATCAAGAAAATCGGCAATTCCGACGGTCTGCTGCTGCCGCGCGAGCTGATGCAGCGGCTCGATCTCAAGCGCGGACAGCAATTGCACATCGTGGAATTACCCGGCGGTGGTTTTCAGTTGTTGCCCTACGACCCCGATTTCGAGCGGACGATGGAAATCGCCGACGAGGTGATGGACAAGTATCGCGACACGCTCGCTGCGCTCGCAAAATAGCTTGCTACCCAGATGGGCGATCTCCAGGAGCCGCTCTGGATCACCTACGAGCAGGCCGTCGCAATTCACAGTAGACAACTCCGCCGCTTCGGCGGTGCGCCGGGATTACGCGACGAGGGCATGTTGCGCTCGGTGCTGGACCGTCCGATCAACAAATGGCGGTACGAGCAGGTGCCGATCGATGAACTCGCCGCAGCATATGCATTTGGCCTCGCGAAAAACCATGCATTTGTCGATGGAAACAAGCGCATCGCCTTCATGGCGATGATGGTCTTCCTCCACAAGAACGGCGTGGCCTTCACTCCCGATCCTGCGGAAGCGACAACCATCATCCTCTCGCTCGCCGCCGGTGAAGTCAGCGAACAGAGCCTCGTCCGCTGGATCCGCGACAATCGGGATTCCAAATGACCTGATTTGCGGGAAAACCGCGCCCCGGTGCCGTTGCCCTGCCTGAAACTTTGCGGTATCCCAGCCCAACAATTCGACTTTCGACTGGGGACAATCCATGGCTGATCATAGCGAAGTGGCGTACAGCACCGCCGACGGCAACGACTACGTTGCTCACGAGCAGACCTACGAGGGCTTCATCAAGCTGGTGAAGTACGGCACGGTCTCGGTCGCGCTCATCGTGATCCTGATGGCGGTCTTCCTGACCTGATCTGTCGGCAGCTGCACACGCCAGCGGCAGCAGCTGCCCAGAATATTTGCATCCAAGCCGGTGCCAAAACCGGTATCGAACGCCGCGGGAGTAACGCTTAGTTTGCGCGCGCGCTGTCCCGCGCCGCCGGAGGACCTATGAAGATCGCCGTTGCCAAGGAAATCGATCCGCTCGAGCCGCGAGTCGCCGCTTCGCCCGATACGGTGAAGAAGTTCAAGGCGCTGGGCGCCGAGATCGCCATCGAGCCGGGCGCCGGCCTCAAATCGGGCCTGCCGGATTCCGAATTCACCGCGGTCGGTGCCACCGTCAGCGCAGACGCGCTGAAGGATGCCGACATCATCATCAAGGTAAAGCGCCCTGAAGCCTCCGAGCTCGCGCAGTACAAGCGCGGTGCGCTCGTCATCGCCATCATGGACCCCTACGGCAACGAGGCCGCGCTGAAGACGATCGCCGATGCCGGCGTCTCCGCCTTCGCGATGGAATTGATGCCGCGCATCACCCGCGCGCAAGTGATGGACGTGCTGTCATCGCAGGCGAACCTCGCCGGCTACCGCGCGGTGATCGAGGGCGCCGAGGCGTTCGGCCGCGCCTTCCCGATGATGATGACCGCTGCCGGCACCGTGCCTGCCGCGAAAGTGTTCGTGATGGGCGTCGGCGTCGCCGGCCTCCAGGCGATCGCGACCGCGCGCCGTCTCGGCGCCATCGTGACCGCGACCGACGTGCGGCCCGCGACCAAAGAGCAGGTCGAATCGCTCGGCGCGAAATTCCTCGCCGTCGAGGACGAGGAGTTCAAGAACGCGCAGACCGCCGGCGGCTACGCCAAGGAAATGTCTAGGGAATACCAGGCCAAGCAGGCCGCCCTCACCGCCGAGCACATCAAGAAGCAGGACATCGTGATCACGACGGCGCTGATTCCGGGCCGGCCCGCGCCGAAGCTCGTCTCCGGCGAGATGGTCAAGTCGATGAAGCCGGGCTCGGTGCTGGTCGATCTCGCCGTCGAGCGCGGCGGCAATGTCGAGGGTGCAAAGCCGGGCGAGGTCGTCGACCTCGATGGCATCAAGATCGTCGGCTACACCAACGTTGCCGGCCGCGTCGCGGCCTCGGCCTCCAGCCTCTACGCGCGCAATCTGTTCTCCTTCATCGAGACGATGGTCGACAAGAAAGAGCAGAAGCTCGCCGTGAACTGGGACGACGAACTGGTCAAGGCGACCGCGCTCACGAAAGACGGCGCCGTCATCCACCCGAACTTCCAGCCGAAGGTTTAAGGAGACCCGCCATGGAGCATGCTGCACAGGTCGTCGACCCCTTCATCTTCCGGCTGTCGATCTTCGTCCTCGCCGTCTTCGTCGGCTATTTCGTGGTGTGGTCGGTGACACCGGCGCTGCACACGCCGCTGATGAGCGTGACCAACGCGATCTCCTCGGTGATCGTGGTCGGCGCGTTGCTTGCCGGCGGCGTCGCGAACGTCTCGAGTGGCTCGGGCTGGGCCCGCGCCTTCGGCTTTGTCGCGCTCATTTTCGCCTGCGTGAACATTTTTGGCGGCTTCCTTGTCACCCAGCGCATGCTGGCGATGTACAAGAAGAAGTCGAAGTAAGCGGCCACCTCGGGCTGAAGGGATCAATGGGGACCTGAGATGAGCGCCAACCTCTCTGCATTTTTGTATCTCGTGGCGGGAGTGCTGTTCATCCTGTCGCTGCGCGGGCTGTCGAGCCCGGCTTCGTCGCGCCAGGGCAATCTGTTCGGCATGATCGGCATGGCGATTGCGGTCGCCACCACGCTGGCCAACCATCCGCCGGCAGACGGCCTCGCCTGGGTGCTCGTCATCGTCGGTATCGCCATCGGTGCCGCGATCGGCGCGGTGATCGCCCGCCGCGTGCCGATGACCTCGATGCCGGAACTGGTCGCCGCCTTCCACTCGCTGGTCGGCATGGCCGCGGTGCTGGTCGCCGCCGGCGCGTTCTACGCGCCCGAGGCCTTCGACATCGGCACTCCCGGCAACATCCATCCGCAGAGCCTGGTCGAGATGTCGCTCGGCGTCGCCATCGGCGCGCTGACCTTCACCGGCTCGGTGATCGCGTTCCTGAAGCTGTCCGCGCGGATGAGCGGCGCGCCGATCATCCTGCCCGCCCGTCACATCATCAACATCGCGATTGCGGTGGCGCTGGTGTTCTTCATCGTCCGTCTGGTCCTGACCGGTGGCGCGCTCGACTTCTGGCTGATCGTCATCCTGGCGTTGGCGCTCGGCGTGCTCATGATCATCCCGATCGGCGGCGCCGACATGCCGGTCGTAATCTCGATGCTGAACTCGTACTCGGGTTGGGCTGCGGCCGGCATCGGCTTCACGCTCGGCAATTCCGCGCTGATCATCACCGGCGCGCTGGTCGGCTCCTCGGGCGCGATCCTGTCCTACATCATGTGCCACGCGATGAACCGGTCCTTCATCTCGGTCATCCTCGGCGGCTTCGGCGGCGAGACCGCGGCGGCCGGCGGTGGCGGCGGCGAGCAGAAGCCCGCCAAGCTCGGCTCGGCCGACGACGCGGCCTTCATCATGAAGAATGCCCAGAAGGTCATCATCGTGCCCGGCTACGGCATGGCGGTGGCGCAGGCGCAGCACGCGCTGCGCGAGATGGGCGACATCCTGAAGAAGGAAGGCGTCGAGGTGAAGTACGCTATTCACCCGGTCGCCGGCCGCATGCCCGGCCACATGAACGTGCTGCTCGCCGAAGCCAACGTGCCCTATGACGAGGTGTTCGAACTCGAGGACATCAACTCCGAGTTCGCGCAGGCCGACATCGCCTTCGTGATCGGTGCCAACGACGTCACCAACCCGGCGGCCGAGGAGGACAAGACCTCGCCGATCTACGGCATGCCCGTGCTGCAGGTCTGGAAGGCCGGCACCGTGATGTTCATCAAGCGCTCGCTCGCCTCCGGCTATGCCGGCATCGACAATCCGCTGTTCTACCGCGACAACACCATGATGCTGCTCGGCGACGCCAAGAAGGTCACCGAGAACATCGTCAAGGCGATGTAGCACGCGAAGGAAACGGACCGTGGCCATCAACAAGGAATGGCACCGGTCTCATCGCATGCCGCTCAAGGCGACGCGCGAGCGGCGCGTCGCATGGCATGCCGCCCACAAGGCGGCGTGCCGCTGCCGCGACGTATCGGGGAGCCTCCGGCCCGACGTCATGAAATTGCTGCGGAGCCGTCGCAAGCCCTGAACCTGAACTGGGGGCCGGCCGCGCAATGATCACCATCGCCAAATGGACCGTCATCCTGCTCGCGACCGTCTATCTCGCCGGGCTCGTCTTGCTCTATGCCCGGCAGCGCGAGATGCTGTTTCCGATACCGACCGCCAAGCGGACCCCGCCTGAGGCGGCAGATTGTCCCGAGGCGGAGGAGCATGTCCTGACCACCTCGGATGGCGAGAAGATCATCGTCTGGCACGCGCCGGCGAGGCCCGGTCGTCCCGTGATCCTGTATTTTCCGGGCAATGGCGATTTTCTTGCCGGCCGGGTCAGCCGCTTCAAGGCCATGACGGCTGATGGCACCGGCCTCGTCGCGCTGTCCTACCGCGGCTATGCCGGCTCGAGCGGCGCGCCGAGCGAGGAGGGTCTGCTGCGCGATGCCGCCGCCGCCTACGCCTTCACCACGGCCCGCTACACGGCGGAACGAATCGTCGCCTGGGGCTTCTCGCTCGGGACCGGCGTGGCGGTCGCGCTCGCCTCGGAACAGCGTGTTGGAAAGCTGGTCCTGGAGGCGCCTTATACGTCGACGGCCGACATTGCATCTTCATCATTCTGGTACGTGCCGGTGCGCCTCTTGATGCGCGATCCGTTCCCTTCCGACGAGCGGATCGCGCGCGTCACGGTGCCGCTCCTGGTGATGCATGGCACCAATGACCTTGTCATTTCGATCGTGTTCGGAGAGCGTCTGTTCGCGCTCGCGCATGAACCGAAGCAGTTCGTTCGCTTTGCGGGCGGCGGACATGACAATCTCGATGCATTCGGTGCGATCGAAACAGCAAGGCGCTTCATTGGATCCTGAACGGCTCGTCACCCGGCTCTGGGGCATATCCCTCGCCGCCATCCTCGCTTTGTTGCCGCAGCAGGCCTGGGCCGCAACCGGGCTCGATGGTGCTGCGATGCGCTGGCCCTATGCGCTTCCCTTTGCCGGCCTGTTGCTGTCGATCGCGCTCGGACCGCTGCTGTTTGCGAAAGTCTGGCACCATCATTACGGCAAGATCGCTGCGGCCTGGTCGCTGCTGGCGCTGGCCTCGCTCGTCATTTTTGCCGGGAGCATGGCGACGCTGATGGCTTTCGTCCATGCCATGCTCGCTGAATATCTCGGCTTCATCGTGCTGCTGTTCGCGCTCTATGTCGTGGCCGGTGGCATTCTCATCACGGGCGACATCAAGGCCACGCCGGCGACGAATGCCGGGATCCTCGCGCTCGGCACCTTGATGGCAAGCATCGTCGGCACCACGGGGGCCGCGATGATCCTGGTCCGTCCGCTGATCCGCGCCAACCGGCCGCGGCGCTACAATGCCCATGTCATCATCTTCTTCATCATCCTGGTCGCCAATGTCGGCGGCGCGCTGAGCCCGCTCGGCGATCCCCCGCTGTTCGTCGGTTTCCTGCACGGCGTCGACTTCTTCTGGACCACGCGGAGCATCTGGCTGCAGACCGCGATCGTCGCCGGATTGCTGCTCGCGATCTTCATCGCCATCGACTTCTGGCGCTTCCGCAGCGAGCCTGAGCTCAGCGACGCCGGTCCTGCGGATCCGGTCCGCATCCGCGGTCTCGTCAACCTCGTGCTGATCGCAGCCATCGTCGCGAGCCTGCTGGCCTCGGCGATGTGGAAGCCTGCTGTTGCTTTCGACATTCTCGGAACGAAGCTGGAGCTGGAAGACATCGCGCGCAATGTGGCGCTGCTTTCCATTGCGGCGCTGTCGGTGTGGCTGACACCGGACGAGCACAGGCTGGCCAACGGCTTCACCTGGGAGCCGATCCGCGAGGTCGCAAAACTGTTCGCGGGCATTTTTGTCGCCATCATCCCGGTCATTGCTATGCTCAATGCCGGCCATCACGGCGCCTTTGCCTGGCTATTGTCGGCCGTGACGGCACCGGACGGCACGCCGCGCGAGGTCGCCTATTTCTGGTTCACCGGCCTGATGTCGGCGTTCCTCGACAATGCGCCGACCTATCTCCTGTTCTTCCAGCTTGCCGGCGGCGATCCGCAAACGCTGATGCATCAGCTGTCGGGCACGCTCGCGTCGATCTCGATGGGCGCCGTCTACATGGGAGCGCTCACCTATATCGGCAATGCGCCGAACTTCATGGTCAGCAGTATCGCCAGCGAGAACGGCATCAAGATGCCG
Source organism: Bradyrhizobium sp. AC87j1 (assembly GCF_002936975.1). NCBI lineage: Bacteria > Pseudomonadati > Pseudomonadota > Alphaproteobacteria > Hyphomicrobiales > Nitrobacteraceae > Bradyrhizobium > Bradyrhizobium sp. AC87j1. The sequence continues at coordinate 7,281 of NZ_PTFE01000108.1, read as the reverse complement.
AGCTTCTTCGGCTATTTCGTGCGCGCCGGCGCGGTGCTGATTCCGCTGTTCATGCTGCTGACGCTGCTGCCGGTCGCGCCGATCCTGCGCTGGCATTGAATCTGCCGGCCGATTTGCTACTGCTCGTATTGAGTGATTGGAGCCGGTAGATGAGCGCGCATAGTCCGATGCCCCGGTCGGCCTGGATCTTTCCGGCGCTGGCCGTGCTGTTGTTCGCAGCCGTCAGCGCGACGGGCTACGTCTTCACGCTGTCGCTCGGCGGGCTCGTCTTCGCCATCGTCCTTCTGGTTATCCTGTTCGGCACGGTGTTCGCCGCGGTTCATCATGCCGAAGTGATCGCCGAGCGGGTCGGCGAACCCTATGGCACGCTGGTGCTGACGCTCTCGGTGACCGTCATCGAGGTGGCGCTGATCACCACGATCATGCTGGGCGACAAGCCCGCCCCGGAACTGGCGCGCGACACCGTGTTCGCCGTGGTCATGATCGTCTGCAACGGCCTCGTCGGGCTCTGCATCTTCATCGGCGGCCTGCGCTATCGCGAGCAGGGCTTTCAGCTCTCGGGGGCCAACGTCTATCTCAGCGTCCTGTTCGCCCTCGCGACCATCACGCTGATCATGCCGAACTACACGACCACCGCGCCGGGGCCGGTCTATTCGGCGGTTCAGCTCGGCTTCGTCGACGTGGTCACGCTCGCGCTGTACGGGGTGTTCCTCTACACCCAGACCGTCCTGCACAAGGATTACTTCGTCCATGAACGGGCGGACGGCGGCAGCGGCGAGGCGCATCTGTCGGGCCGGATGTTGGTGGTCAGCGTCGTGCTGCTGCTGATTGCGCTGCTGGCCGTGGTGCTGCTCGCCAAGAAGTTTTCGCTGGTGGTGGACGCCGTCGCGGCCAAGATCGGCGCGCCGCCGGCCTTTGCTGGCCTTCTGGTCGCCCTTCTGATCCTGATGCCGGAAGGCGTCGCGGCCGTATCGGCGGCCCGCAAGAACGACCTCCAGAAGAGCATCAACCTCGCGCTCGGCTCGTCTCTCGCCACCATCGGGCTGACCATCCCGGCCGTCGGGGTCGCCACCTACGCGCTCGACAAGGAGCTCACGCTCGGCCTCAGCGCCCAGGGCAGTGTGCTTTTGCTCCTGACCTTCTTCCTGAGCATGCTGACCTTCGGCACCGGCAGGACTAATGTCCTGTTCGGGCTGGTCCATATGGTGGTATTTGCCGTCTACGTGTTCATGGTTTTCGTGCCCTGAAGCGCGACGTCCCAGGAGAGGTTCCAGATGCTTGCCGCCAAGTCCGAGGTCCAGGTCGACAACGAGGAGGTCCGGGTGACCGAATGGCGGCTTCCGCCCGGTGGCGCCACCGGGCATCACACCCACGGCATGGACTATGTGATCGTTCCCGTCGTCGCGGGGGAAATGACCATCGTGGCGCCGGGCGGCGAGCGGTCCAAGGCGCAGCTGGCAGCCGGGAAATCCTATTTCCGCAAGGCGGGCGTCCAACATGACGTACTTAACGAAACCTCAACCGAGATCGTGTTCCTTGAGATCGAGCTAAAGCCGTAGGTCCGGCCTTAAAACTTGCCATCGATACGTCGCAGTTGATCCCTTACAATGCCCCAAAGTTCCCGCATCAGATCGCGCGGGGAGTGGCCGGAATGCTGAAATACCTCGCTAAAATCTCGATGGATATTTTCCCCTCGGTGCTCGCGACGATCATCGGGGCGTACATCGTTAACCACTACATCAACGCCAAGCCGGCGGCTGATGCCCCTGCGGCCGTTGTGGCCCCTGCCGAGGCCGGAAAGAACGGCAAGCCCGCCGATGTCGCCAATCTCCCTGCACCGGGCGTCAAGGCCAAAGGCATCCCCGAGAAGAGCGTGACGGACAAGCCGGCGGCCGAAAAGGCTGCCGATCAGCCGTCCGCCGAGCACAAGGCTGCGGATGTGGCCCCGGCCGACGCCAGCCCGCGTGGTAAGCCGTCGGCGCGCGAGAAGGCGGTCGCCAAGTCGACCCCGGCCGCCAGCACGCCTGCTCCCGCCGCTCCGGTGGTCGAGGCCAATTCGGCGCCGGCTGCCGCGGCTCCGGCCCCCGACGCCAACGACCTCGTGCGTGCCGCGATCGAGCGCCTGCGCAAGACTCCTGAGGGCAAATCTTCCGAGGGCAAGTCTTCCGAAGGAAAGTCGTCTGCCGAAACCAAACCTGCCGAGGTTAGGCCGTCCGAGACCAAGTCAGCCGAGAGGCCGACTGAGCCTGCCGTGCGGGAAGCCGCCCGCGCGCCCGAGGCCCCGCGGGTCGTCAGCATGGAGCCGGCTACGGTCCGTCCGCTGCCGCCGCCGATCACGGTATCGACGCCCTCACCGGAGGCCTACGGCAAGGATGGCTCCTCGCCGGCCAATCCGCCCTACACGGCCTCGGTCGGCAACGATGATCCGAATCGGATGACGCCGCCGGCTGACATTCCCGTGCCGGTGATCGCGCCACCGCTCGATCTGCGCGCCGACGCCGGTGGCTCCATGCCGCGGCCGAAGAAGACCAATGTCGCCGACGAGATGCTGTCGGGCATGAAGTCGATGTTCCACTCCGTTCTGCCGAAGGGCGCCACCCCCGATTAAGACGGCGCCCGCGCCGTCAAAACCGTCAGCCGCCGACGCGGGCAAGACCGCTGCGCGCGGCGTCGTCGCGTGGGCGAAGCGAGACAGCCCTGGTGTAGGACGCCGCCGCCTTGGCCCTGTCGCCCAGCCGCTCATAGGCCTGTCCGCGCGTGGTCCAGACCTGCGCGTTATGCGGATCGGCCTCGGAGGCCTCGTCCAGATCGGCCGTGGCCTCCTTGATCTTGCCGAGCGCGAGATAGCTGGTGGCGCGGCCGAGCAGCGGCTCGACCTTCTGGGGGTTGAGTCCGCTCGCAGCACTGAAATCTGCGATGGCGAAGTCGTGCTGATTGTTGCCCTGGTAGATCAGGGCACGGCCATACAGCGCCTGCGCATTGTAGGGATCGAGCCCGACCGCGCGATTGAACTCATCGAGCGCTGCCGCGACCTCGCCTGACTTGGCCAGGGATTGGGCTTTTGCGGTGTGGGTCTGAGCTTCGGTGACGTTGCCGGCGCTCACCGCGCTCTCGGCGGGCGCGGCCGCCTTGGGGGCCTCCTGCGGCTTGTCCTTCTCCGGCATCAGCGATCCCAGATCGAAGGAGCAGCCGCACAGCGCAATCCCCATCAACGCCAGCGCGAACGGCGGCCGCCAGATCGGGCGTCGCCGCGCCAAGCCGTGCTGGAGGAAGGGGAAGGCCATCTACGATTCGCTCGCGCTAGAGCATGATCCGGACCCGAAGGGCCGCGTTGGCGAAAAGTATGCAGCGGTTTTCCCTCGCGACAAAGGCGGAACGCGCTTGCGTAGAGATCAAGGTCAAACAACAAACTAAAGCGCGACGACGTTCAATCCAAATCTCATCGCGTTTGCGTGCCGCATCCATGGTGCCCGGCTCAGAAGGGCAGCGCGCACAAACAATAACGCGGGCCAAAGGCCCGCGTTATCGAAACTGAAATCTCGCAAAAATTGGTAAATCAGCGCGGTCCGCGCGGACCTGCACCCGGGCCGCCACGACCGCCGCGATCACCGCCGGGACCTGCGCCGAACACCGGCTTCGGCTTCATCGGCAGCAGGCCTTCGCGCTGCAGCTTCTTGCGGGCCAGCTTGCGCGCGCGGCGCACGGCTTCGGCCTTTTCGCGGGCCTTCTTCTCGGAGGGCTTCTCGTAATGACCGCGGAGCTTCATCTCGCGGAAAATTCCCTCGCGCTGCATCTTCTTCTTCAGCGCCTTGAGGGCTTGGTCGACATTGTTATCGCGAACGAGAACCTGCACGCGGCATCCTCTTCAGTGGATCGGATTTGAATTCTGGTAAGACGAAGGGGATGGCGAAAACGCGCAAGCCCTTAACCTTGAGGGCGCGGATGTATCAGACAAATCCCGGGATGTCCACCGGACAAGCGAGTATTCGGGCCAAGTTCAGCCATTAAATGAGGCGAAAATACCTCTGTGCGGCCCTGATTTGGGCGATTCGACGCCAGGGATGGGGCCGTTTCCGGAGCTTTGTTCCGGAATCTTTGAAAGCAGGGGACGACACATGGATATCAAGAAATACGCCGCTGAAGCCATCGGCACCTTCTGGCTCACATTCGCAGGCTGCGGAAGCGCGGTGATCGCTGCCGGGTTCCCGCAGGTCGGAATCGGTCTGGTCGGTGTCTCCCTCGCATTCGGACTGAGCGTGGTCACCATGGCCTATGCGATCGGCCATATCTCCGGCTGCCATCTCAACCCGGCCGTCACGGTCGGTCTTGCCGCCGGCGGGCGTTTTCCGACCGGGCAGATCCTGCCCTATGTGATCGCGCAGGTGGCCGGCGCGATCGTGGCCGCCGGGCTCCTCTACGTCATCGCGAGCGGAGCTCCCGGATTCGATGTCAGCAAGGGCTTCGCATCCAACGGCTATGATGCGCATTCGCCCGGCCAGTACAGCATGATCGTGTGCTTCCTCACCGAGGTGGTGATGACCATGATGTTCCTGTTCATCATCATGGGCGCGACCCATGGCCGCGCGCCCGCAGGCTTCGCACCGCTCGCGATCGGGCTCGCGCTGGTGATGATCCATCTCGTCAGCATCCCCGTCACCAACACCTCGGTGAACCCGGCGCGCAGCACGGGCCCTGCGCTGTTCGTCGGCGGCTGGGCGACGGCGCAGCTCTGGCTGTTCTGGGTCGCACCGCTGATCGGCGGCGCGCTGGGCGGGGTGATCTATCGCTGGCTCAGCGAGGAGCCCACGGGCGTCGTCGCAGGCGCGAAGACGGCCTAAAGCGGTTTCGAGCGGAGCGGGATCGCAGCTCGAAGCTGCGGTCCCGCTACTTGCCTTTCGTCGGCCGGACTTCGGTGACGTGGCCCATCTTCCGGCCGGGGCGCGGCGCACCCTTGCCGTAGATGTGCACGGTCGCGCCCGGCACGCTCAGCCACTTCTCGTAATCGTTGATCTCGTCGCCGATCAGATTGGTCATGGTGACGATTTCGCCGTGGCGCACGGGCTTGCCGAGCGGCCAGCCGGCGATGGCGCGGATGTGCTGCTCGAACTGAGAGACCGACGCGCCGTCGAGCGTCCAGTGCCCGGAATTGTGCACGCGCGGGGCGATCTCATTGACCAGCACCTTCGGGCCGGTGCCGTTGGCGAGCACGAACATCTCGACAGCGAGCACGCCGACATAGTCGAGCGCGCTTGCGATCTTGCCGGCGATGCTGCGTGCTTCCTCGGCGAGCGCAGCCGGGATCGGCGCCGGCGCGCGCGATATCTTCAGAATGTGGTCGCGGTGCTCGTTCTCGGTGACGTCGAAACACTCGACCTGGCCTGTGACCGAGCGTGCGGCGATCACGGAGATCTCGCGCTCGTATGGCACGAAGGCTTCCAGGATCGCCGATTTGGTCGCGAGGCTGGTCCACACCTTGGCGATATCGTCGCCCTCGCGGATGATGGCCTGGCCCTTGCCGTCATAACCGAAGCGGCGGGTCTTGAGCACGGCCGGAAGGCCGATCCTGGCGATCGCCTCGCGCAGCGAGGACACCGAGGTGACGTCGGCATAGGCCGCAGTGCCGATGCCGAGCCGCGTCACGAAATCCTTCTCGGCGAGTCGGTCCTGGGTGGTCTCGAGAATCTTGCGGTTGGGCAGCACGGGTCGGCGCGCGTCCAGCACCATCGCGGCGGCCGATGGCACGTTCTCGAATTCGTAGGTGATGACGTCGACGTCGTTGGCGAACAGTTCGAGCGCCTCGACGTCGGCATATTCGGCGCAGGTCGCGTTCAATACGACGTCGAAGGCCGGCGAGTCCGGATCGGGCGAGAACACCTGACAGCGCAGGCCGAGCCGCGCCGCAGCCATGGCCAGCATCCGGCCCAATTGTCCGCCGCCGAGAATTCCGATGGTGTCACCGGGCTTCAGCTTCACCTGCCTGGTGTCGGTCACGCCTTGTCCTCCGGGCGCTCGGCGACCGCCTCGGTCTGCGCCTTGCGCCAGGCGGCGAGGCGATCGGACAAGGCCGGGTCGGACAACGCCAGGACGGCCGCCGCCAGCAGTGCGGCGTTGGTTGCGCCGGCCTTGCCGATGGCGAGGGTGCCGACCGGGATGCCGGCGGGCATCTGGACGATCGAATAGAGCGAATCGAGGCCTTTGAGCGTCTTGGATTCGACGGGAACGCCGAACACCGGGAGTTCGGTCAGCGCCGCCGCCATACCGGGCAGGTGCGCAGCGCCACCAGCGCCGGCGATGATGACCTTGTAACCCGCGGCCTTGGCGCCCTTGGCGAAAGCAAAGAGACGGTCGGGGGTGCGGTGGGCCGAGACGATGCGGGTGTCGGCGGCGACGCCGAGCGCGGCAAGCGTGTCGGCGGCATGCCGCATCGTGTCCCAGTCCGACTGGCTTCCCATGATGATGGCGATCGGCGCGGTCATGACGTTAATTGTGCCCGAAAAACAGAAAGATAGGCCAGATTAACGGTTCCGGCCGGCGGCTCGCAAGGCGGTGGCAAGGAGAAGGGAATCCACTATCCTGTCTTGGTGAATCCCCGCAAGCCTTCATTGAGCAGGATGCCCATGAAGAAACCAAAAAGGGCAGGCGCTGCGAAGGCCAAAAAGGGCCGGAAGACCAGCGCCGGCCGATCCAAAGCCGCCGCCAAACGGCTGACCACGCGTTCGGCGAGGCCGCCGGGGCGCGGCGCGTCGGGCGATGGGGTCACGGATACCGTCAGGGCGACGATCCGGGGCTTGCGGACCAAGCTCAAGGAGGCGCAGCGCCGTGTCGCGGAACTGGAAGCTGCGGCCGACACCGATTTCCTGCTGGAGATTCCGAACCGGCGCGGCTTCGAGCGCGAGCTCGCGCGCGCCATCGCCTACATGAAGCGTTACCGCGCCAGCGGGGCGCTGATCGTGCTCGACGTCGATCGGTTGAAGCCGATCAACGATTCGTTCGGTCATGGCGCCGGCGACGAGGTGCTCAAGGCGATTGCCGCCACGCTGACGCGGCAGGTCCGCGCCTCCGACGTGGTCGGCCGGCTCGGGGGCGACGAGTTCGCGCTGCTGCTGTGGAATCTCAGCGAGACCGACGCCAAGGCGAAGGCGGCCATCTTCGAGCAGGCGGTCGACGAATTGTCCTTTGTCTTTCGCGGCCAGGAGGTGACCGCGGGCGCCTCAGCCGGTGTCGCGCTGCTGGGGGCGCAGTCCGACGCGGGCCGCGCCCTGGAGGAGGCGGATGCCGCCA
>NZ_PTFE01000107.1:0-23944 GCF_002936975.1 Bradyrhizobium sp. AC87j1 | reverse complement strand
CGTCATCCTCGTCGTCGTGCTCGGCGGCATCGGCCTGTCGGGCGGGCGCGGCGGGGTCGTCAACGTCATCATCGGCACGCTCCTGATCGGAACGATGCTGAACGGAATGACGATCCTCAACATCCCCTATGCTGGCCAAAACCTCATCAAGGGCCTGGTGCTCCTGATCGCGGTGATCACGGACACGCTGCTCAACCCACGAAACGAAGAAACGGCCCAACAGGGCGACATCTGATCTGCCTGAAAAAACGCGTATCCAACAAGGAGGAAGACAATGGCCAGCGTTCATAAGTTTGCGCTTGGAAGTATCGCCGCATTGGCGCTTTCAGCCAGCACGGCTCCGGCCCTCGCCCAGCAGGGCCTCGACGAGCCGTTCCAGAAGCCTTTCCGCGAAGCGCTCGCCGGCAAGACCGTCGCCTACGTGCCGGTCGCGATGAACTTCGACCTGACGGAAGGCTGGTACGCCGGCCTCAAGAAGGAGCTCGAGCCGTTCGGCGTCAAGTTCGTGATTCGCGATCCCAACTGGAATACGAATGCCGGCGCGCAAGCCGTCACCTCGCTGATCTCGGAGAAGCCGGCGGTGATGGTGATCCACAATCCCGACGTGCAGACCTACGCCAAGCTGCTGCAGCGCGCCGAGAACGAAGGCATCTACGTCATCCAGATCAACATGGGCTCGGCCTATCGCAGCTCGGCTTTCGTCGGTGCCAACTGGATCGAGATCGGCGAGCGCCAGACCGAGGGCGTGGTGAAGGCCTGCCAGGGCAAGTCCAACAAGATCGCCATCATCCAGGGCGCGCTCTCCGCGGCGGCCAGCGCCTACACGCTCAAGGGCGTCGAAAACATCCTCGCCAAGCATCCCGAGATCAAGGTCGTTTCCAGCCAGGCCGCCGATTGGGATGCCGCCAAGGCCAAGGCGATCACCCAGACGGTGCTGAAGCAGAACCCGGATCTTTGCGGCATCGTCGGCTTCTGGGACGGCATGGACATCGGCACCGCCGCCGCGATCAAGGAAGCCGGCCTGACCGGCAAGGTGTTCCTGGCGACCTCAGGCGGCGGCGAGCGCAAGGGTGCGTGCGAGCTGGTGAAGAACGGCTCGTTCGATCTCAACATGAGCTACGACGTGCCGACACAGGCCGCGCAAATGGCCGGCACGATCAAATGGCTGTTGTCGTCGGGCGCCAAGCCGGGTTCGGTCAAGGGCTCGGAATACACCACGCTGATCCCGATCACGAAAGAAAACGCCGACACCCAGACGGCGTGCTGGAATCTCTCCGATCTCAAGAAGTGATCGCACACTAAAGCTGCGCGTTCCGTCCCTCCGGGTGCGGAACGCGCAACCTTGCTCATGGAATCAGCGGAAGGCAGATGCGCGAGACACTGACGAGGCTCCGATATCGCTACTGGCCGGACCATCTCCTCGGCGAGATCCTGTCCAAACGCTGGACCGAAACTGCCATTCCGGTGATCCTGCTGCTGATCGTCGGCTTCGCGCTCAGCCGCTCGCTCGAGCACTTCCTGTCCGCATCGAGCCTCGCCGATACCGCGCGGCAGGCCGGCGAGATCGGGTTCATCGGTCTTGGCATGGCGCTCGTCGTCATCGTCGGCGGCATCGATCTCTCGGTCGGCTCAATCTTCGCCCTGACGGATTTCTGCGCGCTCTATCTGCTCGACGTGCTCAATTGGCCGGTCCCCGCCGTGGTGGTGGTCACCATGATCGTCGGCGGGCTGCTCGGCGCGGTGAACGGCGTGCTGATCGGGTATCTCAGGCTGCGCGCCTTCATCACCACGCTGATCACGCTGATCATCTACCGCTCGGCCTACGATCTGCTGATCCAGCGCTATTCCAACGCCATCGCGTCGGCCTTCCCGGACATTCCGTCCTGGGATTTCATCGGCGGCGGGAGCGTGTTCGGCATTCCCAGCGTCGCCCTGGTCTACATCGTGATCGCGATCTTCGGCCACGTCTTCCTGACGCGTTTGCGGCCGGGCTGGCACATCACGGCGATCGGCGGCTCGCGCCGCTCGGCCTACAATTCCGGCATTCCCGTCCGCCGCACCATCGCGCTCTGCTATGTCGCGAGCGGCGTGCTGACCAGCATCGGCGCGCTGTTCTTCGCGGCCCGGCTCGGCACGGTCGGCGGCGATATTGGTGTCGGCTTAGAGGTGATCGTGCTGACGGCGACCGTGCTCGGCGGCATCACGCTCGGCGGCGGCAAGGGGTCGGTCGTCAAATCCATGGTCGGCGTGCTCGTCGTCCTGCTCGTCACCAACGGCCTGACCGCCATGAACGCGCGCGGCGGCGTCAACCGCATGGCGCTGGCGACCATCCTGCTGGCGGCGGCAATGGTCGACATCCGCTGGCAGAAGAACCGCACCCGCATCATCAGCAAGGTCTATGTCGCGCCGACCTATCACGCGCTGCCGCCTCCGCCGCCGACCGAGATCGGCAGCGGCGGGCCGTTCGAGCAGAACGACAGGCTGCGTGACGTCTCGCTGATTGGGCTCGGCCGGATCGAGGCGCCCGAGGACGTGATCCTCGACCGTAACGACGTGCTTTACGCCGGATCGCGGCACGGAGACATCATCCGCTTCTTTCCGCCCGATTACGAGCGGATGGAAGTGTTCGCGCATATCGGCGGCCAGCCGCTCGGCATGGCGTTCGACAAAGAGGACAATCTCTATGTCTGCATCGGCGGTATGGGCCTCTATCGCATCACGCCCGACGGCGCGGTCGAAAAGGCCACGGACGAAACCAACCGCAGCATCTACTCCGTGAACGACGACAGTCGCCTCCGGCTCGCCGACGATCTCGACATCACCGACGACGGATTGATCTTCTTCTCCGAGGCCACGGTTCGCTACGAGATGGACGAATGGCCGGTCGACGGGCTGGAAGCGCGCGGCAACGGCCGCATCATCTGCTACGATACCAAGACCGGCGCGACCCACACCGCGCTGCGCGGCCTCAAATTCCCCAACGGCGTCGCGGTCGCCAGCGACGGGCAATCCATCCTGTTCGCGGAGACGTTCGGCTGCTCGATCAAGCGCTACTGGTTCACAGGTCCCAAGAAGGGCGACGTCGAAACCGTCATGGACAATCTGCCGGGCTACCCTGACAACATCAACCTTGCCTCGGACGGCAATTACTGGCTGGCGCTGGTCGGCATGCGCAGCCCGTCACTGGATCTCGCCTGGAAGATGCCGGGCTTCCGCCGGCGCATGGCCAAGCGCGTGCCGGTCGACGAATGGCTGTTCCCGAACATCAACACCGGCTGCGTCGTCAAGTTCAACGAGCAGGGCAAGATCCTAGAATCGTTCTGGGACCTCAAGGGCCTCAATCATCCCATGATCACGTCGATGCGGGAGCATCGCGGCTATCTCTATCTCGGCGGCATCGCCAACAACAGGATCGGCCGCTTCAAGCTCGACAACGCCGATCCCGACTTCGTGCAGTACGACAAGCGCTGGGGGAAGTCGTCGTGATCGCCGCTATCAGCGAAATCGCCAACCGATTCCTCGGCCGCGGCGAGGCCGCCATCACCGTTCCGTCGTTCGACGGGGCGTTGAAGCCGAACCAAGCGCTCGAGCAGGCGGAGATCCTGCTCGAATGCGACGCGCCGGAGGATCTCTGCACGGAGGGCACGTCGCTGCTCATTGCCGACGGCGCACGTCTGACGCGTTTGACCGGAAACTCGACAACGAAGGTCCGCACCTTCGAGCGGCCGATCTCGGCGCTGGCATCCCTGCCCGGTGGAGGCCTTGCCGTCGCACTCGGCGGCACGGAGGTCCGGCTCTATGACAACGCGGCGGCCGAGACGCCCAGGGCAGCCTTTACGCAAGGGCTGCACACCGTCAATGCGCTGGCTCCCGCGGCCGACGGGACGTTGATCGCGACCGACGGATCGTCGTTGCACGATGTCGGCGACTGGGCGCGCGACCTGATGGAGCTCGGCAGAACCGGCCGGGTCCTGCGGCTCGATCCGAAGACGGGCACAATCAGAGAGCTTGCCGCCGGATTGGGTTACGCTTTCGGCGCCATCGCTAGCAACGACGCGGTGCTCGTCAGCGAAAGCTGGCGGCATCGCCTGGTCTCGATCGCGCCGGACGGAAGCCGCAAGGATCTGCTGCGTCACCTGCCCGTCTATCCGTCCCGGCTTTCGCCGGCGAGCGGCGGCGGCTTCTGGCTCACCGCATTCACCGCGCGCACCCAGCTGGTCGAGTTCGTGCTCCGCGAGCCGGGCTATCGCCGCCGCATGATCGCGGAGATCGACCCGGAGTTCTGGGTGGCGCCGCGTCTGCGCTCCGGCAACTCCTTCAAGGAGCCGTTGCAGGGCGCCCACATCAAGACCATGGGCGTGATGAAGCCCTGGGCGCCGCCGCGATCATACGGTCTCGTCATCCGGCTCGGAGCCGATGGCCTTCCGCGCTATTCGCTCCACAGCCGTGCCGACGGCGTCAACCACGGCATCGTCGCCGCCGTGGAAGCCGGCAACGACCTCGTCATGATCGCAAAGGGCCCCGGCCGCGTCATCAGGCTGCCGCTGGCCTCCCTCGGCGAGGAGGCCCGCGCATGAACGACCTCGTCCTGTCGCTGTCGAAGGCGACCAAGCTCTACGCCGGCGTGCCCGCCATCGAAGGTGTCGATTTCGACTTGCGGCGCGGCGAAATCCACGCCCTGGTCGGAGAAAACGGCGCGGGAAAATCGACGTTGACCAAGGTCATGGCCGGCGTCGTGACGCTGACCTCCGGCGGCATGACCGTCGACGGCGTCGACGTCACCCCAAGGACTCCGCTGGAGGCGCGCAACCTCGGCATCGCGATGGTGTTCCAGGAGAACAGCCTGGTGCCGACGATGACGGTGGCGCAGAACCTGTTTCTCGGTCAGGAGAAATTCTACAACCGCCTGCGCGGCATCTACATCGCGGCCCAGCAATTCCTGCAATCGCTCAATTTCGACGTGACGCCGACGGCGACAGTCGGCGGGTTAGGGGCGGCCAAAAAGCAGATGGTCGAGATCGCACGCGCGGTCCTGCACAAGGCCAAGGTGATCATCTTTGACGAGCCGACGGCGACGCTGACGCCGGAGGAGAAGAAATACTTCTTCGATCTGGTCAAGGACCTGAAGAAGCGCGGGGTCTCGATCATCTTCATCTCGCATGCCCTCGAAGAGGCGCTGCTGCTCGCCGACCGCATCACGGTGCTGCGCGACGGCAAGCATGTCGTGACCGACGACGCCTCCCGCTTCGATCGGGCCCGCATCGTCCAGGCGATGGTGGGGCGGGATCTCTCCAACACGCTCTACGGCGCGCGCAAGCCGACGGTGCGGCCTTCGGGCAAGCGGGTGCTGACGGTGCAGAACCTGAAGATGGCGCCGATGGTGAAGAACAATTCGCTGTCGGTGTTTGCAGGCCAGATCACCGGCGTCTTCGGCCTCGTCGGCGCGGGGCGCACCGAGACATTCAAGATTGTCGCAGGCGTCATGAAGCGCGACTTCTTCCACGGCGGCGAGGTGATCCTCGAGGACAAGCCGGTACGCTACCGCGTCCCCGCGCCGGCGGTGCAGGCCGGCATTGCCTACGTGACCGAGGATCGCAAGGTCGAAGGATTCTTCGAGACCGCATCCATTGCGCGCAACATCTATCTCGGCCTGCTCGCCAAGTTTCCCAAGGGACGCACCTGGCTGTCACGACGCGAAAGCACGTCAACCGGAAAGTCCTGGATCGAGCGCCTCAAGGTGCGCGCCATCGGCGACGAGGCCAAGGTCGTCGAATTGTCCGGCGGCAACCAGCAGAAGGTCGTGATCGCCAAATCGCTGATCCAGGATCCGGAGCTGATCATATTCGACGAACCGACGCGAGGCGTCGACGTCGGAGCCATCGTCGAGATTCACGAGCTGATCAATTCGCTGGCCGACAAAGGCAAGGCGGTGGTCGTGATCTCCTCCTACCTGCCCGAGATCATGGCGCTGTCGGACCGCATCCTGGTTTGCAGACAAGGCAAGGTCGTCGAGGAGTTTTCCGCGCTGGAAGCGACCGAGGAAGCCATCATGTACGCGGCGATCCATTGACGGCTGCCCGCCTGCCACGTCGCTGCACAATCGACACGAGCCGATCAGGCGGAACGCGACATGGAGACAGGCTGCCGGCCTCGCTCACCCAGCAGCTTGCCGGTGGTGCTGTTGACGAAGTGCAGCGACATGCAGGCCGGGCACCTCACGGACACATAACTGTCCGCCGGCTCGGAACTCTCGGGCCGCTCGTCATCGATCCGATGCTGGACGTTTATGCCGGTGCGCGGGCACCTGAAGAGGATCTGGCGCTGCATGTCTTTATTCATGCGCCCGAACCGCGGCCGGCGAAATTGCGGATGATTCCTTAGGGGCCCTGCCCGTGTTTGAGATGGGTCAATGCAAAGGGCCTGCTCACGCCTATGCTCTGCATGACATCGGCCGCTCCTGCTCCGGTGCCGAACGAAGCGGAGCCCGGACTCCTAGGCACTCCGGGCACCGCTTCGCAAGACGGGGACTGACCGACCGCGACCAGGGAGCCGGCTCCGGACAAGCGGCTTCGATGGAACCAGGGCAAGAACCGCGGGTTGAAATGGCGCAGCCCTGAACAGAACACGCAATCGGCCTCGGCGCTTTCAAGGAAGCCGGGGCTGATTGACGTCCCCCTTGTCGCCTGACCCCGACACGGCCGAGTGTATGACCCTCCGCGGGAAACAGGCCACTCGGGACCGCCACGATCAGGAGAGCAGCCATGATATCCGCCAACGTCGACGATCTGACCGCAGTGGTGCGCTACGCGCTCGAAACCACCCGCGCGACCACGGTCTGCCCTTTCCACGATGAGGTGATCGTCCGCGTGGGCGACGACGCCGCCGAGAGCCATGCCTACGAACGCGCCAAGCGAATCCTCAGGAGCGACGGCACGGCCTTCGAGGCAGACGCGCTCAGGGAAGAGATCGGCCGCCAACTCGCCGCCGCCGCGGACGGACGATGCCCCAAATGCGACCGGACCCATCCGAACAGATAGGCCCTCAATCCCTTCAATCCTCCACCCGAAACAGCCGCCACCGCTCCGGCACGCCCTTGAGCTGATGCACGCCGTGATCCCTGAAGCGGATCTCCGACTGCGCCATCAGGTCCTTGACCGCGCTCGAGACCAGGACTTCGCCGGCGCGGGCTTTGGCGGCAACGCGCGTGCCGATGTGAAACGCGAGACCGACCATCTCGCCCCCGCTCACGCTGTACTCGCCCGCATGCAGCCCGACCCTGATGTCGAGCCCCAGCGTGCGCACAGCCTTTTGAATCGCGGTCGCGCAGCGGACGCCGGAAGCCGGCGCCTTGAATGTCGCCAGCACGCCGTCGCCGGTCGTCACCACTTCCTTGCCACGCGTACTCTTCAGCTCCTTGCGCACGGCCGCGTAATAGTGGCCCATGACCTTGGTCCAACGCGCATCGCCGAGCTTTGCCGCCTTTTCGGTCGAGCGAACGATATCGACGATCAGGATGGTGGCGAGTGCCTGCTTGAGTTCCGCGCTCCGCTCGGCGGATCGGCGCCGGAGCGCGATCGGTCCGGCCAGCGGTTCGTAGCGGTGGCTGCGGCGCCGGGCGATGGCGGCTTTGGCGTAGTCCTGGGCGCGCTGCGTCGTGCCGCAGCGAACTGTCTTCTCCTGCGGCAATCGCGTCCAGTAGACCCTTCGTCCATCGCCGGCGCCCTGCACCTCAACGGCACCCCACTTCAGGAACACCGCCGAGCCGACGCGCCGAACGCACCACGCCTTCGACGTGTAGCCGGATACGTTGGACTGAAGGACTCCGATGCGAAGGAATTTGGGCATGAAGGTGCGGCCAATTTAAAAGACCGTTTGAGGTCTTCGGGGCGGAAGCCTATTCGTACAATCCTGCATCGGCAATAGGGGCTTCCCAAGGCTGTCGGCGGCACCTGACACCAGGATCGTGCTGACAGTGTCTAAACGCGAGCCGCCCGTCCATTCGTCGGTCGAGAGTTTTCACTCGTCCAAGCAACGATCAGCCTTCAGACGTGTTCTTCCGACATCAGACACGGTGAGGCGCGCCATGAGCAAGGATGACGGACTGAAGCCTGACGACTTCCCGATCGAGGCTGACAAGGACAAGCTCAGGACACGCAAGGGCGAGCCCGTCGCCTCGGCGGAGTCGGACAAGATTGCGGACCAGATCGCCGAACGCCTGAACGAGCACGCGCACCAGGAAGAGCAGGATCGTTGGTCCGCGTAGGCGTTACGAGGGTGCCACCCCAGGGCCTTGGCCTGCACCGGGTCTCACAGTTCCGGCGAATGGCGGCCTCGGCTCGACCTCCGCCCCCTGGACCGCGAGCCGGGCTGTCTGATCCCTGGCAAACCCAGGACGGCCAGCAGGCGATGCCGAACTCAGCTCCACCGGAGCGAACCGCAAATAGATCGCCGCTGGCAATTCGTCCTGGGTGGGGCAGTCGCCCTACCCGTGATACGCGAACAGCTCGATCGGATCGCTGAAGCCCCGCACCTCGTGCTTGCCGACGTGCTCCAGCTCGAACTTCTCCTCCACCAGCTCCGCAAAGTCGCGTGACAGCAGCACCGTTCGTCCGAGCTGCTTGGTGAGGGCTTCGAGGCGGGAGGCCATGTTGACGGCGGGGCCGATCACCGTGAAGTCGAGCCGGCTGGTCGAGCCGATATTGCCGTACATGACGTCGCCGACATGGACGCCGATGCCGTAGTTCAGCGGCGCGCGGCTGGTCGCACGGTTCCGCTCGTTCAGCGCTGTCATGGCCTGACGGGCCTCGGTCACGGCATGGAGCAGGTTCGCGCAGGCATCGGGCTCATGAAGCGGGAAGATGGCGAGCAAGCCGTCGCCGATGAATTTCAGGATCTCGCCGCCGTGCCGCGCGATCGGCTCGGACATCGCGTCGAAATAATCGTTGAGCAGGTCGATGACGTCGTCGCGCGGCCAATTGTCGGAGATCTTGGTGAAATCCCTGAGGTCGCAGATCATGATCGCGGCGCGCACGGTCGTGCCGGTGCCGCGCCTGGTGGCGCCGGCCAAGATGAGCTCGCCGGCATGGGAGCCGACATAGGTCTCGAGCAGGGTGCGCGCCAGCCGGTTCTTGATGCGGATCTCGCTGACCAGCGCCAGCACCGGCAGGACCTTCTTGAGCGCTGCGATATGCGCCGGATCGAAACCACCGGGTCGGTCGGTGGCAAAGGTGACGATGTGCCGCTTGCCGAGCGTGTGGTACAGCGGCCAAGCGACGTAGTCGGTCAGGCCCAGCGTCCGCATCTCGTTGTAGAGAGCGTGCTTGCGGCCGAGAGATGAATCCTGCTCGAGCCTCTCCCGCACCTCGGCGGCACCATCATGAATCTCGTTGGCGGGACTGCCGATATACTCGGACCGCTCACGGACGTCGTAATCCACCCGTGCGATCTCCGCCCCAGTCATTCCGTCGGACCAAATCATCCGGGCGCCGAGCCATTGCGGATGATTGATCTGGACGTGAAGCGTCGCCCGCTTGAGCGGAATGCCTGCCTGCTGCAGCCGGATGGACATCTGCGCGAAGATATTGTCGATGAAGCGCTCATCGCGCGTGCCGTTGGTCAGCCAGTCGACGACACCGTCGACTTGCGTGGCGGGGGCGTGGTTGTCTTGCGCGGTCATATCCTGCCCTTCACGGCGGTCTGCATCAGGGCAGATATCGTGCCCCGGCTCCGCCGCGTCAACCTAGCCAGTTGCATGGATTGTGCGCATCGGCCCGTCGGGGCTGTCGCTCCCTTAGCCGACGATCCGGATCGACCCCAGCACCACCGGACCCGAAACGAGCGCGAGCTTCGATGTCTCGGCCAATTCGATCCTGAGCGTGCCGTTGCCGGGGATGGCAAGATCCTCTCCATCGAGGCGGATGCGGCAATCGCCGTGCGGTGCGTAGACCAGATGCGTGCCGGCAGGCAACGATCGATCGCCGGCTTCCCTGAGCGCTTCGAGCTCGATCTCCACGGCGCCGCGCCGCGCCATCAGGTTGACGACCTCGACCGGCCCGGCGTGAAGCTCCGTCACGATCTCGAGCTCGCCGGTGAAGCGTACCGTCGTAAAAGGTTCACGCTCGTCGAATTCCTGGCCCGGAGCCTTGAGCACCAGCCCGCGCCCACCGACCACCATCTGCAAGCGGTCGATGCCCGGCATATGGGAGAAGGGACCGGGCGCCACGATCGGCGTGCTCGCAAAACGCCAGAGCAGGCTATCCCAATTCTTCTGCGGCGCATCGGCCCGATAAGCGTCCGCGATATCAGTGAAGATGCCGCCGCCGTTCTTCCAGGGCGAGCGGGTATAGTCTTCAGATCTGAGCAGTGTTGCCTTCATGGCGGTCCTCGATGCGATGGCGGTGCAGGGAAGCGCGTTCGCCCGGCGGGCGGCAATGCGTCCGGATTTGCGGTCATGTCGCAGCTTCCAATCGTCCGGATGCACCGGCCTTGAGATGGCGCAGAAGCGCTGCCGCCTCCGTCGGCGGCCGACGCTCGATCCTGCGATACGCGCGCCCGTCGGCCGTGCGGGAGACCAGGCCGTGATCGCACAGCGCGCGGCGGAGCAAGGCATCGTCGGCGAAAGCGTGCTGACGATTCAGCAGCGTCTTCACTTCCGCCTCGGCCAGATTGCTCCGCGGCGGGAAGCCGGCCCACAACACCCAGAGGCTCAACTGCTGCAGGCTGTGGCGGGCCGGCCAGCGCAACAGCCTGCCGTGGTCGTCGAAATGGCGCGCGGCGCGCTGCACGCGCTTGAAATCGACCGCATCGACTTGTGGTGCCGGCGTGCCGCGATCATCCACGGCAGTGCCGACCGCACGCGCGCGGAAATGCTGATAGTTCCTGTGCCCCGTCGCACGCGCAAGAATGTTGAGCAGCTCGACGTGACCGGGTGGTGACGTGCGCTCCAGAAGCTGGGCGCGCAGGGATTTCGCGAGCGCGGAGATGTCGCCCGCAACGAATTCAACGGGGGTTCTGGTCATGACCAATCCTCGATGTGCCGATCCACAGATGGATTGTCGGAGGTCACCGGCTTACGACGCGGCACGAGGTTTGGTGTCGATTCGATTTAGCCTTGCAGGTTTAGCTTCCCTCGCGGGACGGTGACGCCTGGGTGAACTGCAGACCCGGCCAGACCCTTACTATAGACGCCCGGCGAGTTCAAGGGCCTGGCCCGTCGGATGCGCGGACGCCGTGATTGGTGCGCCGGGTGTCCCGGACTCCGACGCCGCTATTTCGAGGTCAGTGCCGCCACGCCATGCCAGGCGAGATCGGGCGCAGCTGCAGCGAGCTGCCGGCAACGCTCGCGCATCAGCTCGGCGGGACGATCGTGGCCGCGCCGTTTCAGCACAACCTCGAAATCGGCGAGCGCATCGGCAAACCGCCGCGCGCGATAGGAGGCAAGGCCGCGCTCGTAATCCTCGATCCAGCCGATCGCCTCGCCGTCTATGGCGTCCCCGTCCACGATCCCGATCAGCTCGTAAACAGAGAATCCCTCCTCCCGGCCGTAGACCGCGATACTATCGACCTCGCGCGTGACGACGGCGCCGCGCGCCAGACGTTCGGTGGCCTCGCCGATCAGTATCTGCGTGCCATAGACTTTGTTGGCGCCTTCGAGCCGGCTGGCGACGTTCACGGCATCGCCGATCACGGTGTAGTTCAGCCGCAGCTCCGAGCCGATATTGCCGACCAGCATGCGGCCCGAATTGATGCCGATCCGGATCTGGATCGGCTGGCCGAGATCGTCGGCCAAACCGGACTCTTCGATCGCCCTGCGACAGGCGAGCGCCGCGCGGCAGCATCGCGCGGCGTGATCGCCTTGCGGCTGCGGCGCACCCCAGAACGCCATCACGGCATCGCCGATGAACTTGTCGATGGTGCCGCCATTGGCAACGATGATCTCCGAGGTGACGTCGAGATAGCGCGACAGCAGCGGCACCACGCGATCGCCCAGCCGCTCGGACAGCCCGGTGAAGCCGGCAATGTCGATGAACATCACGCTGAGCTCCTGGACACTGCCGCCGGGCTTTGCCTCGACGCCCTGGCGCAACAGGCCACGGACCAGATCGGCCGGGATGAATTTGCGGAAGGCCGACAATCCGGCCGCCATCTCGGCGATCGCTCCCGACAGGCTCGCGATTTCCTTGAGCCGCGAGGGGTGGCGGCGGACCTGCTCCAGCGCGAAGGATTCGACATGGCGAAGCTCGCCGACGACACGCGACAGCGGCGCGGCGATGACGGACCGCGCCAGCATCGCCGAGGCCAGCGCCGCGAGCACGGCGCCGATGGCGAGACCGAGGATCAGGCGGTGCAACGTCGTCTCGACCGGCCCGAGAAATTCGGCCTCCGGAATCACGGTGGCGAGCGACCAGCCGGGGAACGGCAGCGGCGTCAGCGCAACCTCGTAGGCCGCGCCGCCGGAGGTGAGCCGGCTTCGCCAGGCCTCCTTGCGGCCGTCCTCGCCCGCCTTGTCGAGCGCAGCGCGCGCCAGCGGCAGCAGCGTCGTGTCGCCGCGCGCCGGATGGAGCTCGTCGGCCTCCTTGTCCGGCGCCGCGACGAGCTCGCCGCTTCCGTCAACGATGAAGGCAGTCCCCGTGCGCCCGACCTCGAGCTGCGACAGGAAACGCGCAAGCCTCGTGTATTCGATGATGACCGCCAGAACGCCTTGCCGCTCCTGATAGACGTCGATCGGCCCCGCGAACGCGATCGACGGCCGCTCGCCGGTCGCATGGTCAATCACCCTGAACCATTGCGGCTCATCCGCGGTCAGCCCGGCCTTGAACCAGGCTTGATCGGCGACATGAAATCCGCTCGGCTCGAACCGGCGATTGGCGAATTCGATGTCGCCGGGCACCACGTCATATTCATCGACGCGGCGCTGCCCCGGATGATCGGTCAGCGAGATCTCCATCATCTCCAGGCGGCGATCGCCGAGCTTGTGCGCGGCGAAGAAGGAGCCGTCGGGCCAGCCGAAGGCGACCCAGGAAATCGTCGCCTGCGACTGCAATTGCGACAGGAACACGAATTCCCGCTTGTCGGCCTCGCGGGTGTCGAGCACGTTCTGCAGGAACAGCGTGCGGATCGCGGTGTGCGCGGCGCGCGCCTCGTCGACGATGGCCGAGACCTCCTTGCGCACCGCCGCAACGATCTGCTCGTTGATGGTCGCGGCGAGTTGGCGGCTGGTCGCCTCCGCCGTGCGCCACCACAACAGGTTGGAGAGCGCGGCCGTCAGCAGGATCGCAGCGAGGACCAGCGCGGACACCGCAAGGCGGATGCTGACCGTTAGCCCAGCGAGCGCATGAAGCCGTCGTTCGGGATCAACCTTCATCGCTGTCTTCGCCTGCCGGTCCATACGAGCCACTGACAGCTCTACGCCGCCGGCGCTCGCCCGTTACGTCTGGCAGAAAATGGACGCGCGCCGCCAATGCCCGGTGGCTACCGTCTCGATAGACCCAAGGCATTGGCCTTGGGCGGACGCTTGCCCGCTAATGGCGGCCCAAGCGCACCGGCGGTGCGCCCGATCCAAACGGTCTCACGGGTTCGTGAGCAGTCTCGCCGTAACGCGGGCTGCGCGCGCAACGAAGGAGACCATGCGCCATCGCCTGCCAGGCGATGCCATCTCGAACAGGAGAATCTCGATGTCTGCCAAACATGCTGTCACCTCGCTCGTCCTCGCCGGCGCGGTCTCGACCGCGCTCGCGACCCTCGCCGCCGCCGGGCCGCTGACCAAGGCCGAGGGCGAGGCTGCCGTCGCCGCCAAGAAGGAAAAGTGCTTCGGCGTCGCGCTGAAGGGCCAGAACGACTGTGCGGCAGGACCGGGCACGACCTGCCAGGGCACCTCGACCGTCGATTTCCAGGGCAACGCCTGGAAGTTCGTGCAGGGCGGCACCTGCACCAGCATCGAGCTGCCGGGCGGCAAGAAGGGTTCGCTCAAGCCGGTCTGACGGCAGACGCGACGTCGCCGGCGAGCACGAACGGAGCAGCACGATGAGCACGGTGATTCAACCGACCCGACCAGCAGCCATGCCGCTCCGCTTCGCAACGCCCATCGGCGGCGTTGCCGGGACGAGCTTCAAGCCCGAGCATCTGCCCGCAATCCTCGAGGCCGGACCTCGGCGTGGCTTCTTCGAAGTTCACGCCGAGAACTACATGGGCGCAGGCGGTCCGCCGCATCGCGCGCTGGAAGCGATCCGGCGCGACCATCCCCTGTCGCTGCATGGCGTCTGCATGTCGATCGGCGGACCGCGGCCGCTCGACAAGGCGCATCTGGCGCGCTTCCGCGGCCTGGTCGCACGCTATCAGCCGGCGCTGGTCTCCGAGCATCTGGCGTGGTCGACCCATGAGACCAATTTCTTCAACGATCTGTTGCCACTGCCCTATACCGAAGCGACGCTGGCTTGCGTCTGCGACCATATCGACCAGGTGCAGGAGGCGATCCGCCGTCCGCTGCTGCTGGAGAACCCCTCGACCTATGTCGCCTTCCGCGAATCCTCGATGCGCGAGACCGAGTTTATCCGCGCCATTGCCGAGCGCACCGGCTGCGGGCTGCTGCTCGACGTCAACAACGTGTTCATCTCCGCCACCAATCAGGGCTATTCGGCGCTCGACTACCTCGCGGACTTCCCGCTGTCGCATGTCCAGGAAATTCATCTTGCGGGCCATGCCGAGCAGGCCGACGACGAAGGCTATCTGCTGTTGATCGACAGCCATGACGGCCCAGTCGCGGACGCCGTCTGGAAGCTCTATGAGATCGTCATCCGGCGCCGCGGCGCGGTGCCGACGCTGGTCGAATGGGACAGCAAAATTCCGGACTGGCCGGTGCTGCAAGCGGAAGCCCTTGCCGCACAGGCGATCCTCGACCGTCATCAATCCACAGCAATGGCAGGAGAGCGTCATGCCGCCTGAACCTGGTCTGTCCTACGCCGCCGCGTTCGCACCGGCGCTGTTGGATCCCACGCGCAGCACGCCTGCGATCGTGACCGGCCCGAACGGCAAGGCGGCCGGCCGACGCTACGATGTCTACCGCAACAACGTCACCGTCAGCCTGATCGACGCGCTGGCGGCGGTCTACCCGGCGGTGCAACGCATCACCGGCGCCGAGTTCTTCCGCGCCATGGCGCGCTTCCATGTTCGCAGCAATCCGCCGACCTCGCCGCTGCTGTTCGAGTATGGCCGCGACTTTCCGGAGTTCATCGCAGCCTATGAGCATGCGCAAGATATGCCCTTTCTCGCCGACGTCGCGCGCATCGAGCGGGCCTGGCTCGACTGCTACCATGCTCGCGATGCCGTCCCGCTGCCGGCGGACCGGCTGTCGGCGGTCACGTCCGACCGTTTGGCCAATTTGACGTTCGTTCCGCATCCGGCGACGCGATGCCTGCGCTCGCAATACGCGGCCGTGACGATCTTTGCGGCCAATCGCGACGGTGCACCGCTTCTGCGCATCGATGCCTCGACGCCGGAGGACGCCCTGATCACACGGCCCGAATTCGACGTCACCGTGCGCCGCCTCCCGCCCGGCGGAGCGGTCTTCGCGGACGGGCTGATCTCGGGGCGGCCTCTCGGCGAGGCCGCGGCGTCGGCTCTGGCCGCTGCGCCCGAATTCGACATCGCCGCGAACATCGCCGGGCTGATCGAAGCCGGCGCCTTCATCTCGCTCGCTTGCGGAGACCCATCATGATCACGGACCAGCACATGACCACCGAAAGCGGACTGCCGTCGCCCTGGCTGCTCGTCGACAGGGCCAATCGTCTGATCCAGACGCTTGCGACGCCGTCGCTCGTCCAGCTCGTGCTGCGCGTCGCGCTGGCGGTGCCGTTCTGGCGCTCGGGCATGCTCAAATGGGCGGGCTTCCTCAGGCTGAACGACACCGCGGTGACGCTGTTCAGCGACGAATTCATGCTACATCTGCCCGGCGGGCCCTATCACTTTCCGGCACCGACCGTGATGGCGTTCCTTTCAGGCTCCGGCGAGATCATGTTCCCGATCCTGCTGGTGCTCGGACTAGGCACCCGGTTGGCCGCGCTCGGGCTGCTGTTCATGACTGTCATCGTCGAGCTCACGGTGCCCGACGGCTGGCCGATCCACCTCACCTGGGCGGCGATGGCGCTCGGCATCATGGCTCACGGGCCCGGCAACATCTCGCTCGATCATCTGCTCTGTCGCGCGCGATCGCGCGCGCGATAAGGACGCGCAAGTCCGTAGCCCGGACGGAGCGCAGCGCAATCCGGGTCAACTCGCGCGATGAGGCAGCGGTCCCGGATTACGCTTTCGCTCCATCCGGGCTACAGGCCTCACATCCCGCTCAGGCCACTATCGACCGCCAGCGTCTGCGCGGTGATGTAGACACTCTCGTCCGACAGGAAGAACAGCACCGCATAGGCGATCTCCCAGGCCGTGGCCTGGCGGCCGAACGGGACGTGGCCCTTGCCGCGGTTGGGACGGCCGGCACCGGCTTCGCGGCCGTTCGGGGTGTCGACGAGGCCGGGATAGACGAGGTTGGCGCGAATGCCGCGGCGCGAGCCGAGATGAGCGATGTTGCGCATCAGGCCACCGAGCGCGGCTTTCGAGGAATCGTACACCGCCATCTGCGATCCCGCCTTCAGCGCGGCGATCGAGGAGATGAAGACGATGGCACCGCCATCGTCGAATCTCGGCAGCGCGGCGCGGCAGCACAGCATGGGGCCGCGGACATTGACGTCGTAGATCCTGTTCCACTCCTCGGGGCTGACGTTATCGAGCCCGGTCTTGCCGAAGGTGCCGATGTTCAGCACCATGCCGTCGAGGCCGCCCATGGCGCGATGGGCTTCCTCGATCATGCGCTGGACGTCGGCCTCGGATGTCACGTCGGCCTCGATCGCAAACCCTTCGCCGCCCTCATCGGTGATCTGCTTGACGGTCTGCTGAGCGGAGGTGCGGTTGAGATCAGCCACCGCGACCTTCGCGCCCTCGCGTGCGCACAAAATGCTCATGGCACGGCCGTTGCCGATCGGATCGGTGGCGGCATCGAACACGCGCTGGCCGCCGCCGACGATCAGGATACGGCGGCCTTTCAGCCGCCCCCTGCGCGGCGCCTCACCGAGCGATTCCGCGCTCGGCGGACGAACATAGCGCTCCGGCTTGTTGTCGGTTTCCGTCATCGCGACCGCCTATTTCTTGCCGCCGTCATAGACCGTCATGCCGGCCGCGGGATCGAGATCGGTTTCGGTCGCCTCGGTCAGGCGCGCCATCATCATGTAGAAGCCGAGCGCGACGATGGATTCCACGATCTCCTGATCGCTGAAATGCGCGCGAGCAGCGGCGAAGGTCGCCTCGGGAACGCGGACGTTCTCGACGACCTCGCGGCCAAACTTGAGCAGCGCACGCTCGGCCTCGCTCAGCGCGGCGGCGTCGTAATCTGCGCGCTCGACGGCGTCGACCTGCGCTTGCGTGCAGCCGACGCCGAGCGCGATCGGAACATGCTGGCGCCATTCATAGGCGCCGCCCTCTAACTGGGCGGCTTGAAGGATCAGGAGCTCGCGGTTGACGGCCGAGAGCTTCTGCTTATGCAGGATCGAATTGCCGAGCCGCATCGCCGGGATCATGTTGGCCTCGGCATGGGCCATCATGCGAAAGATATTGAGCTTGACCGGCATACGGTCGAACGAGGCGCGGACGTCGCCGCTCGTCGTCTCCGGATCAATCAGGGGCAGCCTTGCCACGGTTCTCTCCCTTGGTTTTTCGTTTCTTGTTGTCGGTGTCCTCGCCTGCCGCGATCAGCGACAGGAAGAAGGCGAGATAGCGGTCGATCGCCTCGATCACCTTGGGCCGCGGCGAAGGTGATGCGCCCATCACGTAATGCTCGAGGCGGATGTAGATCAGGCCGGCCGCGAACAGCCGCGCGGTCTCGCGCGGGTCCGGCGTCTTGACCAGGCCGGCGAGCGCAAAGCCACGAAAATAGTCCGTCATCATGGTCTGCTCGCGCGCGTAGAAATGATCGGCGAACTTGGCGCGGATGCCGGGCACGCGGTTACGCTCGGCGGTGATGACCTTCTGAAACTGGTGCTCGCGCGGATCGGACCATTGCTCGACGAGGTCGAGCGCAAACTGCCGGCAGAACGCTGCAGGCTGCCGCGCGAGCTGCTTGTAGCGCTGCTCCTCAAGCCGGCTCGCCGAGCTCGCCGGGCCATGCTCGCTGACGATCGCCTCCAGGATCGCGGCCTTGCCGGGGAAATGATTGTAGAGGCTGCTCTCGCGGATGCCGACACGGCGCGCGAGCTCGCGCATCGAGGCGCCGCCATAGCCGCTCTGCGCGAACAGGTCGAGCGCTTCGGTGAGGATGCGCTCACGGGTCGTGGGCGCAGCGGCTTCCGCCGCGCTGGAGGTGTGGACAGCCATGTCGGCTTGACTAACGAACGATCGTTCGCTAGTCAACCGTACGAACGATCGTTCGTTTACCAGGCTGGCGGCAACGGTCGCGGCCCGCAAGCCCGCTTGCGGGCGCTGTTCTCGCGTTTCAACTCCGCTCCTCGAGAGGCGGAGAGCAATTTGGGGAGACGACGTCATGGCGCGCTTTGCCCGCCTTCGTGCGGCCTGCATCCTGTTGCCGCTGCTCGCAAGCAGCGCCGCCTCTGCCCAAAGCAAATACGATCCCGGCGCCGACGACAGGACCGTCAAGATCGGCACCACCGCACCGCTGAGCGGCCCGGTATCGGCGTTTGCGCAGATCGCGAAATCGGCTGAGGCCTATTTCCGCAAGGTGAACGACGACGGCGGTGTCAACGGCCGACGCGTCCAGATGATTATCGCTGACGATGCCTATAGCCCGCCGAAGACGGTGGAGCAGACCCGGCGGCTGGTCGAGAGCGAGGAGGTGCTGCTGATCTTCGGCGGCGTCGGCACGCCGACCAACAGCGCCGTGCACAAATATCTCAACGACCGCAAGGTGCCGCAGCTCTTTTTGGGCTCGGGCGCGGCGAAGTGGGACGATCCCAAGAACTTTCCGTGGACCGTCGGCTGGCAGCCGACCTATCGCGACGAGGCGATCGCCTACGCGAAGTTCATCAGGGCGAGCCATGCCAATGCGAAGATCGGCGTGCTCTACCAGAACGACGATCTCGGCAAGGATTACCTGAAGGCGCTGGAGGAAGGCCTCGGCAGCGGCGAGGCGATCGTCGCGCGCGCGGCCTATGAGACCTCGGCGCCGACCGTCGACACGCAGATCCTGCAACTGAAGACCGCAGGCGCTGACGTCGTGCTGGTGGCGGCGACGCCGAAATTTGCCGCGCAGGCGATCCGCAAGATCGGCGAGATCGGCTGGAAGCCGGTCACCATCATCTCCAACGTCTCGGCTTCGATCAGCGGGGTGCTGGAGCCGGCCGGCAAGGACAATTCCACCGGCGTCATCTCCAGCCAATATCTGAAGGACGCCACCGACCCCGCCAACAAGGATGACCCCGGCTACCGGGAATGGCTGGCGTTCATGGACAAGTACATGCCGGACGCCAACAGGAGCGACTGGCTCAACGTCTACGGCTACACCATCGCGCAGACGCTGGTGACGGTGCTGAAGGCCTCCGGCAACGACCTCACCCGCGCCAACGTGATGAAGCAGGCGACCACCATGAAGGACGTGAAGCTGCCGATGCTGATCAACGGCACCGCGGTGAGCAACTCGCCCGAGCGCTTTACGCCGATGACGAGCCTGCAGCTGATCCGTTTCGACGGCACGCGCTGGGTGCCGTTCGGCGATCTCTTGAAGAACTGATCAATGCGACAGGTGAGGATCGGCAGCATGCGGGTCGATCTCGTCAGCGAGATCCCTTCGCTTGCCTTCGGCAAGAGCTGGCTGTTCGCCAACGTCACCGACGAGGTGATCGCGGAAAACCGGAGCTGGCTCGATCACCGCTACATCGAGCCGCAGACCGGCCGCTTCATCCTCAGCCATCACTCCTATCTGGTCCGCACGCCGCGCTGGACCGCGATCGTCGACACCTGCTGCGGCAATCACAAGAAGCGGCCGCGCGTGCCGGCGTGGAACAACCTCGACCAGCCTTATCTGCAGAACATGCAGGCGCTGGGCGTTGCGCCTGAAGAGGTCGACTTCGTGATGTGCACGCATCTGCATGTCGATCATGTCGGCTGGAACACGCGGCTGATCGACGGCCGCTGGGTGCCGACCTTCCCCAATGCGCGCTATCTGATGGGGCGGGCCGAATATCGCCACTTCGAAGCCGCGCAAAATGCGGCGCCGAGGAGCCCGGTGAACCACGGCTCGTTCGAGGATTCCGTGCTGCCGGTGGTGGCGGCCGGCCTCGCCGAATTCGTCGAGACAGATCATCGCCTGTTTGGCGACCGCGACGCTGCCTTGCGCTTTGCGCCGGCACCTGGGCACACCGCCGGCAACATGCAGATCCACCTCAACGGCGGCCACGATCACGCGGTGATGTCTGGCGACGTCATCCATCATCCGATCCAGTGCGCCGCGCCGTGGCTCTCCAACGCCGCCGATGTAGATCCGGCTGCGGCGCTGGCAACGCGCATGGCGTTGCTGGAAGAGCTCGCGGATACGCCGAGCTATCTGCTCACCGGCCATTTTCCGGCACCGACCGCGGGACGCGTGGTCAGGCACGGCGATGCCTACAGATTTCGTTTCGAAGATTAGGGGGAAACATCATGAAGCTGCGCACCATCACGCTCTCATTGTTCGCATTGTGGTTCACGGCCCTGCCGGCACGGGCAGAGGATCCGGCCGCCTACCCCAGCCACAGGATCAGGATGTTGCTGCCCTATGCAGCGGGCGGCGGCGGTGACGTGGTCGGCCGGCTGCTCGCGGACAGGATGGGCAAGACGCTCGGACAGAGCATCTATATCGAGAACCACACCGGTGCAGCCGGCACGCTCGGCACGCAGATGGTCGCAACGTCCGCGAATGACGGCTACACCATCACCGTCGGCGGCATGACCACGCATGTGCTGGCCCCCGCGATCTATCCAAAACTGCCCTACGATCCGATCAAGGATTTCACGACCATCGGTCGCGTCGGCACCTCCTCGATCATGCTGGTTGCGACCAAGAATTTTGCCGCCAACGACATCAAGGGCCTGGTCGCTCTGGCCAAGAAGGGCGAGCCGATCCAGTACGGCAGTTGGGGCGTCGGCTCGACCGGCCAATTCTGCGCGGAGATCCTGATGCAGCAGACCGGCATCAAGATGGACCACGTGCCGTTCAACGGCATCGCAAAACTCGCCGGCGACCTGCTCGGCGGCCACATCTCCCTTGCAACGCTCGACATGGCCACCGCAACGCCGTTGGTGAAAGACGGTTCGATCAAGGCGCTGGCCGCCTGCGGCGAGCGCTCGCCGAGCCTGTCCGATGTCGCCAGCTACGGGGAGCAGGGCGTGCCGTTCGATCGTAGCTTGTCCTGGGCGATGTATGCGCCGGCGGGCCTCGCTCCGCCGATCGCACAGAAGCTCTCGGCGGCCCTGAAGGAAGCGCTCGGTGACGAGGTGGTGAAGCAGAAGCTCCTGGCACTCGGCATCACCCCGCAATTCGTCCCCGGCGACGAGCAGCGCGATCTCAACGCGCGCGACATCGCGGCCTGGAAGCAGGTTGCCAAGGACGCAGGCATTGAGGTCAAGTGAATAGGCAGAGAACAGGAGCGCGGGCATGAGCCGCATCTTCGGCGCGGTGCGCCAGAACGGATATGTGGTGAGGGACATCCACGCCGCGATGAAGCACTGGATCGAGGTGATGGGTGTCGGCCCCTGGTACTACATGGACCGCGTCAAGACCGACTGGTTTCGCCACCGCGGCCGGGACTCCGCCGTGGAGATGAGCATTGCGCTGGCAAATTCCGGCGACCTCCAGATCGAGCTGATCCAGCAGCGCAACGACGCGCCGTCGCTGTACAAGGAGTTTCTTAATGCCGGGCACGAAGGCCTCCAGCACATGTCCTACTGGAGTCACGACTATCAGGCCCTCTACGACAAGGCGATCGGGCTCGGCTACAGGATCGGCCATGAGGGCCAGATCGGCGGCGACAAGGGACGCTTTGCCTATTTCGACACGCAGGACCATCCGGGCACGGTGATCGAGATCTCGGACATCAGCGGCACCAAGGGGCCGTTCTTCGAGAAGGTCCGGCAAGCCGCGATGAGCTGGGACGGCACGCGGCCGATCCGCGAGGTCGGTGGCGGGAAATCGTAGGATCGGTCGCCGGCTGGGCAGGCGCATTGGCCGGCAAACCATGGTAAACTTGGTGTCCGAACCTTCAGCGAGGCAATCATGTCCGACACTGACAAGGTTTTCGCCGGCTCGATTCCGAAAATCTACGACGAGTATCTGGTCCCGATGATCTTCTCCGTCTATGCGGAGGACATCGCAAGACGCATCGCCGCCCGCTCGCCTTCCGTGCTGCTCGAGATCGCCGCGGGCACAGGCGCAGTGACGCGCGCCGTGGCGGCGGCGCTGCCGCGCGGCATCCGTTACGTTGCAACCGACCTCAACGAGCCCATGCTCGCGGTCGCTGCGCAGCGTCAGGCGGACGATGACCGCATCAGCTGGCGCCAGGCGGATGCATCGGCCCTGCCCTTCGGTGATGCCGAGTTCGACGTGGTCTGCTGCCAGTTCGGCGCGATGTTCTTTCCGGACCGCACCAAAGCTTACGCGGAAGTGAAGCACGTCCTGAAGCCGGACGGCACGTTCGTGTTCAACGTCTGGGATCGGATCGAGGACAATGTGCTGACGCATGAAGCGACAGTCGCGCTCGGAAAACTGTTTCCCGACGACCCGCCGCGCTTCATGGTCCGCACGCCCCACGGCTATCACGACAAGGCCATCATCAGAACCGACCTCGAACGTGCCGGCTTTCGCGACATCTCGATCGAGACGCGATCTGAAACAAGCCGCGCGCCATCGCCCGAATATGTCGCGCTCGCCCTTTGCCAGGGCACGCCGCTGCGAAGCGAGATCGAAGCAAGGGATGCCAGCAAGCTTCAGGCCGCGACCGACATCGTCGCCGAGACGATCCGGGCGCGTCATGGCGCCGGCCCGGTCGAGGGCAAGATTCAGGCTGTGGTGATCGAAGCGCGTCCGTAGCTGCAGGCCGTCCGGGCGGCTATCCCGCGTCCTACCACCAGCTTCCCTGCATCGGCTGTGTCGACTGATAATATTGGTACTGGCCGCGTTGCCGGCGGGGATTGGCCGGCTGTACGTAGGGGTCACGCTGGTAGAAGAAGCCGAAACCGTTACCGCCATTGTCCCAGCCGTCATCGCTGGCGATCATGGCAGGTGCGGTCGGCTTGCGCGTGATGAAGCCGCCTTGCGGCTGGTCGCTTAACACCGCGACGAATTCGGTCCGGTAATTGGTCTCGGCGCTCAGCGGCTCGTCCGAGATGATGATCGAGGAGCGCGGCAACGCGGTCGGCCCGATGCGATCCCAGACGTCCTGCGGGATGGTGATGCGGTCGAGCGCATTCCTCGCCTCGTCGCCGTTTTCGATCGTGACCACGCTCCAGCGCAGGCCCGTAGCGGACTTCGCCATCGCCGTGAAGATATGCGTGCCGATCGGCTGCTCGGGATTGCGGATCGTGACGGGGACTTCGATGCTGGTGTCGAACACTTCGCCGCCGCCATCGGGTGCTGGCTTATGCGTGTTTCGCCGCACGTAGAGCTTCTGCGTCGAGCGGCTGATGTAGACCGAGACCGGCTCACCCGCGAGCTTTGCGTCGGTCGCTGCCTTCACGGCGTCGGCCTTCCTGGCCGCGGTGGCCTTCGCGGCCTCCTTCGTCGCGGCCACGGCATCGCGCTTCGGCTGAGCGGCGGCCTTGGCGGCGTCGAGCTGCGTCGCCGCGTCGGCGGCCTTGGTCGCCGCCTTCTGCTTCAACTCCTCGGCCTTGGCGCGGGCCTGATCGTTCTTGGCGTTCGCGAGCG